>NZ_BAAGTT010000055.1:0-2758 GCF_054781775.1 Spirosoma areae
CTCCAGGCCCCGGTTGGTGAGCAGGTAGTTCTGGACCGAGTTGAGGCTATTGAACAGAAAGTGAGGGTTCATCTGGGCCTGCAGGGCTTTGAGCCGCCACTGGGCCACCTGCAGGTCGAGCCGGTTTCGTTCGGCCAGGGTGTTGACCCGCCAGCGCATCATGGCCACCAGCAGACCCGCAATGAACAGACCAACAAGTGTCTTAAAAAACCACGTATTGGTGAAATAAGGCTTCACCGTTACCTGAAGAAGTAAGGGTGTGGTGGTCTGTATACCAAAGTTATTACTGCTTCTGACGCGCAGGGTGTAGGCGCGGGCGGGCAGGTTGGTGAACGAAACGGTATGCTGGTTGCCCAGGTCGACCCAATTGGGTTCATACCCCTCCAGTTGATAGCTAAACATATTTTTGGAGGCTGGCTCAAAGTTAAGGGTGGAGAAGTTGAGGGTGATGGCGTTCTCATCGGGCTGGAGCACAATGGGCTGGGTGAGGTCCTGGTGGAGCCGTTTGCCCTTTACTTCTACCGAACTGATGGCGATGCGCGGAATAACTTTGGTATGAACCAGAGCATTGAGATCCAGGACATTCAGCGCATTCACATGCCCCAAAATCAATTTATTTGCTCCCTGCCTGAGAAACCCAACCGGGTAGTTGCTGTTTAAGCCTTCAATGGTGGTAAGGTACTTTATTTTTCTGGTTTTGGGATTGGCAATATGGATACCCTCGTTGGTGCTGAACCAAAGGTTGCCCAGGTCGTCTTCGCAAACATTGGAGCAGTACGTATCATTCAGTTTATCGTGCTGATAATCAAACGAAACCACAATTGCGCCCGTCGCTGAAATTTTATTGACCCCTCCCCACGTGGCTACCAGCATCGACCCCTTATAACTCCGTTGCAGTCCATTGATGCAAAGTCCGCTCAATTCTTTCCCCTTATTGACAGGCAGGTTTCTGATGTTGATAAACGCAGCCCGGTCTTCATCGAAATAATACAAACCATTGGGACAGGTGGCCACCCATATTTTGCCATCAGTCCCCTCGCTAATCGTTTTTATATAGTTATTACGGACAAGTTGTTGTCCCACCGAATCGGGCCAGAGTTTATACGCCGTATCGGTTACAGGGTCAATTACTTTCAGCCCCTGCGTCAGATTGGCAATCCAGAACCGTCCTCTCCGATCCAGCAACCCATCTCTGAATTCGACGGAGGTGAACAAACGGGACGCTGCGGGAAGCCTCGAAAAACTGCCCTTCGCCGGATTACCCACAAACACGCCTTTGTCGGTAAACGCGACAGGACGGTTGTGAATCCACCGGAGCTGATAGGTGTAGGCACTGACGGGATAGGGCCACAGCCGAAACTGATTCGTTGCCGGTTGCCAGTGCAGAGCGCCTGAGTGCGAAAGCCCCAGCAGATACTGACCACCCGGCAGTTGTAACGGACTGGTTACCTCAACCTCCAGCCGAACGGCACTGGCCGGTATGTCAATGGTGTGAATGCCCGGATTGCGATACCGGTATTTGAACAGCCCCTTGCGGGTACCAATCCAGAGAATACCGTTGTCTTTATCGTCATACATGGCCTTGACATGAATCCCTTTATTCCGAAATTCAGGTGGGTAATAAACCTTTTTCTGGTCGGGATAATAAAGGATCAGTCCTTTTTCCGTACCAATGAACAGCAGTTGTCGGCCATTGGCATCAACCGATTCCTGCCCGCAGATTACGTTCTGATTTTCAAATCCTTTCGCCAGGAACAAAAACGATTGATCGCCAGACCCGCCCCGTCGGACCGCTCCCTTCGGAGACCCTCCAGTCCGGGACCTTCCAGTTGAGGGCGAAAAGCGGATCAGACCGGTGTCGTAGGCGCCCAGCCAAATATCGCCCTGGGCGTCCTCAAAAGCCATTTCAAGGCGGGCGGGGCGTTTGTTTGGCCCCTGGGGGGCTTCGAGGCCCAGCAGGCAGGTGAGTTGGTCGCGTTGACGGTCGTAACGGTATAATCCAATTTCTGAAATGATCCAAAGTCTCCGCTGGCTGTCTTCAAAGAAGGTAGCATCCTGGTGGATGTTCATGGCAGAAGAAAGTATGTACCCCCGATGCTTTTTCCGGGCCGGGTCATAGCGCTTCACCGACGTTAGATCGCATGTCCAGATCTGGTTAAACGAATCAACGAATACCCGATCATGCATATCGTTGGTTCGATCAGTGTCAGTATAGTTATTTTCCAGAATGGTTTCGAGGGTTAAGGTTTTAGGATTAACCCTACATAAACCCTTCGTGGAAATTGATGCGTAGACAATACCCGCCGAATCGGCAGAAACACCGGAACTGTACCCTAACGCCTGATTGTCTATTAGTTGAAACGTGTAGCCGTCGTAGCGGCAGATACTTCGGCCTGTACTAATCCACAGAAAACCGGCTTTGTCTTTGGTTATGCACCACACTTCATTGGACGGAAGCCCGTCTTTGGTTGTCAGGTGTTCAAACGTCAGCGTTGGCAGTTGGGCATAGGTCTCCCAACAGGCAATAAGAACCAGCAGGCAACTCACTACATACCGCATATCGTAACGCTTAACGAGGCTAAATTAACGCAACTCAGGGTCTAATGGCATAGCAAATGCCGGGCATCGCCCTACATTTTTTCAATTGGAATGGTCATGCGTACCCGGGTACCAGCCGGCCGGTTGGCTTCATCATACAAATCAATTACCTCAATCCGGGCCGAACTGTCCTTCCGACGAAACGACTCGAAAATGCCCC
>NZ_BAAGTT010000056.1:0-233183 GCF_054781775.1 Spirosoma areae
GACGCGGTTTTTTTGGTTGAATTGGACATAACCAAGGTGATTTGAGTGAAACAATTTACTGAATTCTCTCTTCCCATTTTCACCCCTTTTGTCCACTTTCATTTGACGACGTACAGTATTCGCTGTTATCCGTTGTGGAACAAAGAATTTAGTGAAGCTCGGATTGAAATGGCTCAGCATTCACCCAAAAAACGGCCTCTCAGTTCTCCTAAAAGGAGGCTGTTATTTATGGGCTTCACCAATAAAATTGCGGCTTGGTTTAGTCTTCTGTGCGAGTTGCTATTTTACGACGAAAACCAGTACATATGAAGCTAATAATCAGGAAGATAAGTTTAATGAATTTGTCATTACTTTGCTCTTTTCCCGCCCTTCCTGACCATGAAACTCTATCTCCCCACTTTATTGCTCCTCCTGGGTAACACCACCCTTGCCCAAAACCCGCCAGACCTCAATAGTCTACGGCACCAACTCGCCCAAACCCAGCAAGACACCAGCCGAGTACTGTTATTAGCTGAATTATGTAAGCAGTATCGTTGGGTAAATCCAGATTCAGCCATGCTCTATGGAGAACAAGGCTTGTCATTATCCCGACAGATTCACTATCCGAAAGGAGAAATTCGCGCCCTGTCTAATGTTGGGCGCGTTATCCATGATTTAGGCAATCTGCCCAAAGCCTTACAAATTCAATTCAGCGCCCTGCTACTGGCGGAGAAAAACGAGCTACCTGCTGAAACCGCCTGGCCTCTCAATCGAATAGGCTCTATCTACAGCAGCTTAAACGATGTGCAGAAAGCTTATGCGTATCATCGAAAGTCCATGAGCGTTTTCTTGGCGTCTAATGACGAATTAGGGGTAGCTACCACACAGATGAATGCTGGCTTGATGTTCATACGAATGAATCGTTTAGATTCAGCTCTGTATTATGAGAACCTAGCGTATGAGAAGATAATTCGATTAAACTACACCTCATTGCTTCCACTAATCTTAGGCAACTTAGGACAGCTCCAGGTAAAAAAGGGTAACAGGCAACTGGCCTTAAAGTATTTACAGCAGGAAGTTCAAGTGGCTTTTGCCCTTAAAGATCATCGAAGCAGCAGTGGTGCCTATACTCAAATGGCCAGCCTGTACAAACAGGAAAACCAACTCGATTCTTGCATTTATTATGCTCAAAAAGGCCTTGAGGAAGCAAACGTGATCGCTTACCGACAAGGCATTCTGGCCACCAGCTTGCTACTGACCCAAGCTTATCAATCAAAAAGCGATTTTAATAAAGCCTTTGCCTACCAGCAACTTATGGTAGCGGCTAAAGACAGCCTGTATAGTACGGGCAATATCCAGGCCATTGAACAGATGGTCGCTGATGAAGAGGAACGCCAACGAGAAATTGAAACTACCAAAATTGCTTATCAGAATCAAATCCGGCAATATGGGTTACTGGCTGGCTTAGGTATTTTCCTGCTAATCGTCCTGGTTTTGTATCGCAACAACCTCCAAAAGCAGAAAGCCAACACGCTGCTACACCAGCAAAAAGAGGAAATTAACCTCCAGCGAAGCAAAGCTGAACAAGCCTTGACCGAACTTAAAGCGACCCAAGCCCAACTGATTCAGCGGGAAAAGATGGCCAGTCTGGGCGAACTGACAGCAGGTATTGCCCATGAGATTCAGAACCCCTTAAACTTCGTCAATAACTTCTCGGAGGTGTCTGCCGAACTGGTGGGCGAGTTGAAAGATGAACTCCAGGCCGACCACAAAGCCGAAGCCCTCGAACTGGTCGACGATCTGAGCAAAAACTTAGAGAAAATTACCCTGCATGGTCGCCGGGCCTCCTCGATTGTCAAGGGCATGCTGGAGCACTCCCGGAGTTCAACCGGCCAGAGCGAACCGACGAACCTCAACGCGTTAGCGGATGAGTATCTGCGGCTGGCCTATCAGGGCCAATTAGCCAAAGACAAATCGTTTAAGACCGAACTCAACACCCATTTTGACCCCGAAGTAGGTCCGGTTAACATCATTCCTCAGGAGATCGGCCGGGTCTTGTTAAACCTGTTCAGCAATGCTTTCTACGCCGTGCGGGAACGCCAAAAGCAAGGCGATTCCGATTATTACCCCATCGTTACGGTCACTACCTCAAAGGCAAAAAAAAGCACTGAGATTCGGGTAGGCGACAACGGTACAGGTATGTCAGAAGCTGTGCAACAGAAAATCTTCCAGCCTTTCTTCACCACCAAGCCTACTGGAGAAGGCACGGGGCTGGGTCTCTCACTGAGCTATGACATTGTCACCAAAGGGCATGGCGGAATGCTGACCATGAAAAGCTACCAGGGTGAGGGAACTGAGTTTGTTATTTCACTGCCTGAAAGCTAACTAGTTGCTTCTCCTTTGAATCACCTGTGACTACCCCCTTCCTAAAACTATGAAATGGACTAGTTATTTTCTGGCATATGCCCTTTACCTGACCCTAGCAATGGCTACTGCTTTCGGCCAAACCGAGTTTCAGTTTGAGCATATTTCTACTCGCCAAGGACTCTCACAACGAACCATATATAGCATGTGCCAGGATCGGGAGGGGTTTATATGGTTTGGAACCGAAGACGGACTGAACAAATTCGATGGCTATCGTTTTGTGGTCTTTAAGCCCAACCCGCGAGACCCTACTCATTCGCTACGGCACAACATCATCAGTGCCCTCCATGAAGACCGCAAAGGTCGCTTATGGGTGGCTACACTAGGAGGAGGACTCCATCAGATCGATAAGCGCACAGGCAATGTAACGGCTTTCTCTATCAACCCGGTGTCAAAACCCACCTGGAATGTTATATCAGGTATCTATGAAGACCCCGAAGGTATGCTCTGGTTATCCTCAAATGGATTGGCCCAATTTAACCCAGACACCAAGCAGTACAAATTGTTTCCAATGACGAGATTTTTAATTCATTTGATTGCAGGCGACCCCCAGGGGCGGATTTGGTACTCTTATAATGGTAAACTCTATCGATTTGACCCGAAAACAGGGACGTCTCGTTCCTTTCCGCTTCCATCTGCTACCACTATTGTCCGCACCAGTTACATCGACACTAAAGGCATTCTCTGGGTGGGAACAACTCATCAGGGCTTGTTTTGGGCCAATACCCGAACGAATTTACTGAGATTCAGGCCCTTCACTCCGAACACGCCGAATACCAGGATGGCCACCCTGTCCCGGTGCCAGACTATCTACGAAGACCGCAACAATGTGCTGTGGGTGGCAACCGATGAAGGATTGCTAAGAATCAATCGCAAAAACAATGAGGTCTTGACCATTCCCTCAGCTCCCTGGCGGTCAGGGGGGGTAGGCGAAAATTTATCAGCAAAGCTATTCTCTGACCGGACCAGTAATTTATGGATTGGCGGCTACAATGGTATTTATAAGCTGACAGCCTACCCCAAACCCTTTAACTCCTACCAACTTCACCCAACTCCGTCGTCAGTACAATTGGGTAGCAACCGGCTAACCAGCTTACTCCAGGACCATACTGGCTCGGTTTGGCTGGCAAACACCGGTGATGATTTGACTGGATATTCCTTAACCAGCGGATTATATCGGACTGATTCAGTGGGCAAGCCAATGAACCGAATTTTGCTTAATCCCATAAATCAACAGGGTCTGGCCAGTGACACCGTGACGGCGCTTTACGAAGATCACACCGGACGGGTTTGGGCCGGTACGGCAAGCGGCCTGCTAATGTATAATCGAACGACCAGTCTGTTTACTCATTTCCCTGCGCCGTACCTAATCCGCCGTATTAAAGAAGATTTGGAGGGTAAGCTATGGTTTTCCATTGAAGCACCGGAAAAGCGCGGAATTGCGTCGTTCGATCCTGTGACTCAACACTTCAACTATTATTTGTTTAACCCCCAAGACACGACCGGCTTGAAAGGGGGGTCTGTGCGGAACATCCTTGTTAGTCAAACCAACGAGATTTGGCTGGCTTACGGTGGGGCCGGGATCGCTCGCTTGAATCAGCAGACGAGTAAGTTTACCAGTTACCAGGCTAGCCCAACGTTTCAGGCAGGCCATTTGAATGATAAAGATACCCGAGCACTGTACGAGGACTCTACGGGCATAATTTGGATAGGAACGAATCAAGGGGGCTTAAATCGTCTGGATCCGAAAACCGGTAGATTTACCTATTTCTCCACTCAGGATGGTCTACCAAGTAACCACATCGTCAGCATTGTTAGCGATGATCATGGCCACCTTTGGTTAGGCACCAACAATGGCCTCTGCCGATTCACGCCCAGCTCGAAAACCTTCCGCAAATTCGATGTCAGCGACGGCCTGCCTGACAATGAATTTACCTTAGGGACGGTCCAGAAGCATAATGGTCAACTGCTGTTTGGGACTCTGAATGGCTACATGGTCTTCAGCCCCGACAGTATCCGAGATAACATGACCCTTCCGCCCGTTTACATTACCCGCCTGAACGTGCTGGATAAACCCAGAGAGCTATCTTCCGATCACCTCGAACTGCCTTATACAGACAATTACCTCTCGTTTGAGTTTGTTGCCCTCAATTACAATTCGCCTGAAAAAAACCAGTATGCTTACCAGTTAGAAAGGGTCGATAACGCTTGGGTATATAGCGGTACCCGACGATTTGCCAGCTATACCGAGCTAAGTCCGGGTGAGTATGTGTTCCGGGTAAAAGCTTCCAATAACGATGGGGTTTGGAATAAAAAAGGAACGGCTCTGTACATCACCATTCATCCCCCCTGGTGGCGCACCTGGTGGGCCTACGCCTTCTATGCGCTTGCTTTTGCCGGGGCATTACGGGCGTATATTGTTTTCCGTTCGCGGGCCTTCCAGCGGGAAAATCAACTCTTAGAAGAAAAGGTCGTCTTGCGAACGGATCAGCTCAACCGCAAATCGCATGAACTCGAGCACTCCCTTATCAAGCTCCGCAGCACCCAAACCCAACTTATCCAGCGGGAGAAGATGGCCAGTCTGGGTGAGCTTACAGCTGGTATTGCCCATGAGATTCAGAACCCCTTGAACTTCGTCAATAATTTCTCCGAAGTGAGCACGGAGTTGGTAGCAGAACTGGAAGCCGAAGCCCAGGCTGGCCGAATCGATGATGTGTTAGCCATCGCCGGTGACCTGACTCAAAATCTTCAAAAAATAACCCTCCATGGCCAACGAGCCAGTAGCATTGTCAAGGGTATGCTCGAGCACTCCCGCACCGCCACTGGCGATCGAGAATCCACGGAGATTAACTCTCTGGCAGGTGAATATTTGCGGTTAGCCTATCAGGGATTGCGGGCTAAAGACACTACGTTTAATGTCGAAATCAAAACCGACTTTGACGCTGACTTAGGTTTAGTCGAGGTGGTCCCCCAGGAAATAGGGCGAGTGCTGCTGAATCTGTTCAACAATGCCTTTTACGCGGTACAGGAAAAACAAAAGACGGCCTCGGGTTATTACCAACCTACAGTTACGGTGAGTACGGCTCAAGTCGATAGTAACGTGGAGATTCGGGTAAAAGACAATGGAAAGGGCATTCCAGAAGCGGTGAAAACTAAGATATTCCAACCATTCTTCACCACTAAACCCACCGGTGAGGGGACGGGATTGGGACTGAGTCTGAGCTACGATATTGTTACGAAGGGGCATGGTGGGGAGATGCGGGTTATTAGTCAGGAGGGGATGGGTGCCGAGTTCATCATTTCGTTGCCCACTACTAAACCTGCCTGACAATGAAACCCATGCTACTTACTTACTTTCTGCTTTGCGGTTCCAGTGTCTATTCGCAAAACCGGCAAATTGACAGCCTAAAGCATCAACTGGCTATAGTTGAGCAAGACACCAATCGATGCCTGGTTATGGTAGATTTATCCTTTGCTTTTGATGCGATAAGTCATGACTCTGCTCAACGATATGCGAATAAGTCCTTGATATTAGCCCAGGAAATTCAATACCACATGGGAGAAGCGAGGGCTTTAGAAAGAATAGCACAGGCATACTGGATTTCAGGTGATTACCCAAAAGCTTTAGTCGAAGCGTTCAAGGGGTTACAAACAGCACAACAATTTAACTTTCAACGGCAAGTTGCGAGGTGTTTAAATACAATTGGCAATGTTTATATTGAATTAAACGACTATAAGAAAGCCATTAGCTACTTTAAACAGGCACTAAAAATAGCCCATGAAACTAAGAATGATGCTTTTTCATATACATTAGAAGCTAATCTGGCAAAAACCTATCAAAGTAAAAATCAATTAGATTCAGCCTGGTACTTTGCACAAAAATCTTATCCTAAAGACGCCATAAAATATGGGCACTTGTATTCCCATTATATTTATACAGGCTTTGCTAGCATCCAATTTGATCGGGGAAATTATCGCGAAGCCTTTGCCAATATTCGCAAGAGTGTTTTAATCAATAAAACCGCTTACGACCAGCGCCTCCTTTCGGCAGCCTACAATCAACTGGCCCGATTTTTCAGAAAGCTGAATCAACCAGACTCGGCTATCTATTATGCCAAAGCGGCTCTTGCTACCGCACAACAAGTGGGAGTTAAACGGACTGCTTTAGAGGCCAGTACTTTATTGGCCGAAATGATAGAGACGAAAAGCAGCCAGGAAGCACTGTATTATTACAAAATAGTCAGGTCAATAAATGAAGATCTATATGGTTCCGAGAAGGTACTGAGTTTACAACGCATTATTGCCGATGAACAAGAACGCCAGCGAACAATTGAAGTTGAACGAGTAGCTTACCAAAACAAACTCAAGCAATATTCCTTATTGACAGGTCTTGGGGCACTGTTGCTCATCGCCTTCATTTTGTACCGCAATAACCGACAGAAACATCTAGTAAATACCCTATTACACGAACAGAAAGCAAAAGTAGAAAGTACTTTATCGCAACTCAAAACCACCCAAACGCAACTCATCCAAGCCGAGAAAATGGCGAGTTTAGGCGAGTTGACGGCGGGCATCGCTCACGAGATTCAGAACCCCTTGAACTTCGTTAACAACTTCGCCGAAGTAAGTAGCGAATTAGTTGGTGAACTGCGTGAAGAAGAAATCAAACCTAAACGGGATCCTGAACTGATCGGTGAGCTGTTAGATGACCTCAGTCAGAACTTAGTCAAAATTACCCATCATGGTGGCCGGGCTTCTGCTATTGTAAAAGGCATGTTGGAGCATTCCCGCACCACCACCGGCGAACGACAACCCACCGACCTCAACGTGCTCGCTGACGAATACTTGCGGCTGGCTTATCAGGGTTTGCGAGCGAAAGATAAGACATCTACTTGCGAATTAGTCACCGACTTTGATCCCAATTTGGGCTTGGTGGAGGTAGTGCCCCAGGAGATCGGGAGGGTGTTGTTGAATCTGTACAACAATGCCTTTTATGCGGTTCAGCAAAAGCAAAAGACGGCCTTGATTGATTACCAACCTACCGTCACGGTGAGTACGGCTCAGGTCAATGGAAACGTGGAGATTCGGGTAAAAGACAACGGAATTGGCATTTCCGAAGCACTAAAGGCCAAGATATTCCAACCTTTCTTTACCACTAAACCCACGGGGCAAGGCACTGGTTTGGGGCTGAGTTTGAGCTACGACATCATAACAAAAGGACACGGGGGTTCAATAGAGGTAAAAACCCAGGAGGGCCATGGAACGGAAATGATTATGCACCTACCCAAACCATCAGCCTAAACCCCAATCCTATCCCTTATTGAACCAGTTGGCGAATCGGCAACCTCATCGTCCGCAACCGAATCAGCAACCCTTACGGTTGAGAATTTATCCTTTCGATACTCCTCGTCACAGGTGAGGTGAGAAGACGGTAGCCATAGCGCCCATTCAAATTCCATCAATTAACCCAAAACTATTACCTGTTCTTACTCTTTCGGGCCAAATTCACTTGGCACTCATAGACGGCGAACAGCCATACAGCAATAGTTGGCCCATCATTGACAAACTCCTTTTCGGTAGGGTAGAGTTCATAGAAACTCCTTTGCCAAAGTGAGGATGCAACCCATTCTGCTAAATTTATAGTGTATGTATTCATAGGGAACCCCGTTCAGAAAGCCTCCCACGGCCTTCAATGGACTGTTAGGTACCCCCGGCACAACTATACAAAAATAGTCTCTGTCACCTGAGCCCTGCCACGTATTTGTATTTTCCAATCAGTCTATTAGGGGCCTGTAAAGCTCGTTCAGGACTGAGCTGGTCCCACACCCCTTATTAGTAATCCATTGCATTCTCAGCAACTTTATACCCCTTCGCTGAGGCTACGCATCCCCATTTTCAGGCTATACCTCCTCATCCGTAATAGCAGGTGACAGGTCCGCTATTGTCCTTTATGTTTCACTTAATCCATCCTGTTTATGCAACTCAGAAAAGCCGAGCGACGGCAAATTCGCATCAAGATGGGTCTGCAAGGACCCAGTGGCAGTGGTAAAACAACCTCTGCGCTGCTCATCGCCTACGGGCTCTGTCGGGACTACGCCAAAGTAGCTATCATCGACACCGAAGCCCGTGCCGCCGATTTGTATGCCCATCTGGGGCCGTACAATGTCCTACCCCTGGACGCTCCCTTTACGCCCGAACGGTATGTACAGGCTATCCATCTCTGTGTCGAGGCGGGCATGGAAGTCGTCATCCTGGATTCGATTAGCCACGAGTGGGAGTTCATTTTGGAAACCCACGGGGCTACCACCGGCAACAGTTACACCAACTGGGCTAGGTTCACACCCCGGCACAACGCCTTTATTCAGGCCATGCTGCAAAGCCCCTGCCATCTCATCGCCACTATCCGAGCGAAACAGGATTACATCCTAAGCGAGAAGAATGGTAAGCAGGTGCCCGAGAAAGTAGGCCTCAAAGGAGTCACCCGTGAAGGAATGGATTACGAGTTTACCCTACTCTTCGAGTTGGATGTGCGTCATCAGGCCCGAGCCACAAAGGACCGAACGGGTCTATTCAGTGGCCAGCCTGAGTTCATTCCCGTCCCGGAAACGGGTCGTCAGATTCTGGACTGGTGCAAGCTGGGTACCTCACGAGAGCAGGTTGAACAACTCATTCAGCAGACCAATGACATTCCCGCCCTGGTGGGCCTCTACCATCAGTATCCTGAGTTTCGCCAGCCACTGGAATCGCTGTTTATTCAGCGCAAAGAGCAAATCAATGCCAATCAATTCACAAACCAATCAAACCAACAAGTCTATGCAAACCCCCATGCTTCTCTTACCAACCAATGAACAGGACACCAGCACGACTATGGAAACCTCGTCTGAGAATGCATTCATCGTGGCTAATACCCTACCCGCTTCCCTGCGCGAGATTCGGGAGCAGCACATCATTCCAGTCTACAGCAAGGACAACGAGCCATTAATCTCCCATGCTGATTTTATTGAGGCTACCTACGAAACGGTGTACCAGTACTTTCCCCAGGAGATTGTCCTGGAGCCTTCCGTCCGGGTATCCCATCCCATTAAGGGACGTATTCCCTCGGCCCGAAACAAACCAGCCAAAGACTTAGCCGATTGGGAAAAGACGCTCTACTACGAGCGGGCTGCTTTTGCCATTGAGGTACCTACCATTCAGGAGCAGGTAAGCGAGAATACGCTATCGCTGACCATCGGGGGCGTGAAGGCCTATAACCTCGACAGTCTGCATAATCGCAAAGGGACGGATGAGCATTTCAAGGTGTTCATTGGTTTCCAGAACAAGGTCTGCACAAACCTCTGTATTTGGACCGATGGCTATCTGGCGGATGTCCGGGTTAAGACGGTACGGCAATTAATCGAGGCCATCCAAACCTTGATTCAACGCTACCGGGCCAGTCAGCATATTCGGGCTATGCAGGAGTTAACGCGCTACTATCTGACGGAACAGCAATTTGCTCAACTCCTTGGCCGCTGTCGTCTGTACCAATATCTGGCACCCGCGCAAAAACGGGGGATTGCTGCATTACTGTTGGGCGATTCGCAGGTAAACACCATAGCCCGTGACTACTATCGGGATGAATCATTCTGTCGGAGTGAAGACGGCACCATCAGTTTATGGAACGTCTATAACCTGTTCACCGGGGCGGTTAAGAGCAGCTACATTGACACCTTCGTGGATCGTAACGTGAACGCTTTTCAGTTCAGCCAATCGCTGTTAGAGGCAGTACAGGGCGGAAGCAACAGTTGGTATCTGCATTAGTGAGTGGAGCGGGGGCCTGACGAGGTTCCCGCTTTTTTTAGTACCTATTGGGATTGCTTCCCACAGGCAGTAAGCGGTTATGCTGTATTTTGCTGGCCACGGCTTTTGAGACGGTTTTACGCTCTACTCAAAACCACTGAAAACGGTTGTGGCATTTTTTAGTATCCTAACATAGGCGTTGTTCATTTTGTCGTTCTTCCGCATATACCGCTACGTTCATCGGTCTATGCGGTAATTATCATATCAATACGCTATTGCCAGAAGAGCACCAGCAGCTTGATCCTTACATTGGGGCATCAGTGTAGGGAAAATTCTATTAACTGGCGAACAGACTGTTAATCCTGGGATTTATGGACAGGCTTCTGGTCAAGATAATCGTAATTATGAAGGCATATCTGTTTACCTGCCCGTAGGGGTTAGGTATCTATTCACCAAAAATATTGGAGCCTTTGCCGAGTATAACATAGGTCTGGCCTATGGCACCTCTGGTATTGATAAAACCGGGAAACTAGACAAATTCTATAAAAAGCGTCAATATCTGTTGAGTGATCGTGATAGTAAGTTAGCCAGATAACCTGGCTAATTTCGGAGAATAATTACGAGAAATAACAATATATAACAAGTTTATCTTGCTTTTATCCTATTTACTGCGTACCTTTGTTTCATGGTAAAGAAACAATATCTAAGTACTGCTGATCAGTACTACAAGTTAAGCGTAGCAGAGTTGCTACGCTTAATACATGCTGGAATTCTACTCCTTATTCAGGAAGTAATTCAGCTTAAGCTCGCCGTTTTCACCCTCCTCGAATTGCAGGCAGATAAGTTAACCGCTCAAAAGCAAAACAAACTTCACAATACAGATTTTGACCCTGAACCTCTTCCAGCCATCCAACGCATGATCGAAGAGATACAACAAGAGTTAGACGAGGATCTTCGAAACGGTGTCTACGAATCAGGGATTTAATTACTAAAGTTGACTTGATTCTAACATTCATAAGCCCGCCATACTATTCAATAGTGTGACGGGCTTATTTACTACCTACGCTACATCTAATAGACAAAAGTTAGGAATAGCAAGGCCGTTGTGTAAACCTATTATCGCTAGCATCGAAAACAATTTCTTCAATCGTAACAAATGGATCGGCGGCACCAGTGGTGAGTTCGTAGTCTACTTTTACACGTGGCATAGTTGTAGTGGATTACAGAAATTGAAACTACTAAACTTTTTCACCTCTCTTACGAGAAATTTCCCCTTTTTTCATGCCCCTTCATTCCTTTTGTTACCTATTTCGTATTTTCAAGCCTTCATTTAACTTTATTATGATTAAAACTGATCTGGCTCAGAAAATCCGTATGCTTGCCGGCCTGACCGATACCGAACGCTGGGACTTGCTGGCGTTACTCAATGAACAAAAGAAATATGGCCTTATATGGGAAGAAAAGCCCGAACAAGTTGAAGAAGACCTCCGCGATAAACTCCCGATTCTGCGTGAAGTAACCGGTCGACGCATAACCGCAAGGCGTAGTCAAACGTGTACCGTAGCTTCCAGTACCTCGCTCTTTGCGCCACCTAATCAGTTGACGATTGATTTAATTGATATATCTACTGGCCCGACTGATACGGTAATACCAGACGCCAACACAAATACATCCCAAAATAACAAGGGTGTCGCTCCACACCACTTACTTATAGAAGGCGACAATCTTCATGCCCTTACGGTTCTGAATTACACCCATGCAGGCAAGGTGGACGTAATTTATATAGACCCACCCTACAATACCGGCAATAGAGATTTCAAATATAACGACCGCTTCGTAGACCGTGAGGACAGCTACCGCCACTCCAAATGGCTGTCATTCATGCACAAGCGGCTCGAACTGGCCCGTAACCTGCTCAAACCCGAAGGCGTTATCTTTATTTCCATCGACGACAACGAACAGGCACAGCTTAAACTACTATGTGATAGAATAATTGGAGATGAGAATTTTGTAGCGACTGTAATTTGGGAAAAGAATGACAGCCCTAAAATGGATTCTAAGGCATTTTCTGCCCGCCATGATTTTATCCTCGTTTATGCCAACCACATAGAAAAGTCAACAATACGTCAGTTAGCAGTTGATGCGGATGGAGTAGCCCATTATAACAAGACTGATATATCAGGGAAGAAATACTATCTTAAACCTCTTAGAGCAATGGGAGGTCAGGGCGAAACTCGAGAAGCTAGACCAACTCTTTACTATCCAATAACTGCGCCTGATGGAACAGAAATTTTCCCTAAAAGAAAAGATGGTTCTGACGGTGCTTGGCGATGGTCTAAGGAAAAGTTAAGTGTAGAAAGCTCTAGAATAGAGTGGACTAATAGTAAGAATGGCGGTTGGGCACCTAACTATAAAATATTTGCGGAGAATAATGACACTAGGCCGCCGGAAACAATTTGGACGCACCAGGATGCAGGGAGCAATCGACAGGCGAAGATCGAAATGGACGACGTTTTAGGTAAAACTAACTCCTTCAATACACCAAAACCAACAAAACTATTAAAGCAAATACTAAAAATCTCTGCTGATAAAAACGCTCTCATTCTCGACTTCTTCGCTGGCTCAGGAACAACCCTGCACGCAGTAATGTCACTAAATGCCGAAGACGAACTTAATGGTGAACCAAGTTCCCGACAGTGCATCCTAGTCACTAACAACGAAAACAACATTGCCGAGGAAGTTTGTTATGAGCGTAATCGGCGCGTTATCGAGGGCTATACTAATAGCAAGGGCGTGGCCGTTCCTGGCTTGACCAACAACCACCTGCATTATTACCAGACTACATACGTAGGACGGGAGCGTACCCAGACCAACAAACGCGCCCTGATGCAGTTGGCCACCGAGCTATTGTGCATTAAAGACGGTTGTTTCAATCCAATAGAAACTCCGTACAGAACCGCATCAGTAGACCTATCAATACGGTTGTTTACCAACGACCCGACCACACAATATGTAGTCATCATCTATGAAGAAGACGCCATCGAGAACGCGGTAACGCTGATTCAGGGACTTGCGCTTACTGTGGCACCCATTAAAGTATATGTGTTTGCGCCCGGTTCTTATCCCTACACAGACGACTTTGAGGACGTATTAGACAGAGTAGAACTTTGTGCCTTGCCGGAGGCCATCTATCAGGCATACGGTCGTCTGCTACCGCCACAGGGTGAGCCAAAGGCCGTAGACACCGAAGCCGACCTATCCACAGAACCTCAGCAGATGTTACTGCCACTTAACGTATGATTGTTATAAAACCCTACCAAGACAAGGCCATTGCTGGCCTACTGGAAAACGCGTTTGATATTCTATTAAACCCCGGTCCCAGGCGTCAGAAAATGGTCTTTAAAGCCCCAACAGGCTCTGGCAAGACATTGATGATGGCCGACTTCATTCGTCGCCTAACGCTTGAATTTCCACAACGGGCCATGGGCTACCCTCGGTCGCAGGTGGCGTTTGTCTGGTTGGCTCCAAACCAACTGCATACCCAGAGTTTCGAACGGTTTAAACGTGGGTTCGAGAGCGACCAGACCTTGCGCCCCGTTCAATTCGACGATGTACAGAACCACCTGCAACCCGGCGACGTCCTGTTCCTGAACTGGCAGTCGGTCAATAAGGAGAACAACCTGTACATACGCGAGAACGAGGACGATAGAACCCTGCAACAGTATGTGAATCGTACCATAGGCGAAGGCATTGAACTTGTTGTCATTCTGGACGAAGCGCATTTGTTTGCCAACAAGGGCAAGCGAGCGCAGGAATTACTGAATCTGTTGCAGGCCAAGATCGAGATTGACGTGTCGGCTACTCCCCTATTCGATTCCGACTACCGAACGGTAGTAAAACGAGCGGAGGTTATCAAGGCCGAAATGATCAAGAAACAGGTCATACTCAACCCCGACCTCAACGCTATCGAGCAATCCACGCTGGGCGTTTCGCTGGACAAGTACTTACTAACCAAGGCCATTGCCCGGCGTCAGGAACTCAAAGAGGCCTACCAGAAGCTTGGCGTTGCGGTAAACCCGTTACTCCTCATTCAACTTCCAAATGATACGGCGACCATCAGTAGTGACGATCTGATCATCCGCAATGAGGTTACGAACTGGCTGGGTACGCAACACGGCATCACGACCGCCAATGGCAAACTGGCCATCTGGCTCTCTGATGGTAAAGACAAAATCAATCTGGATGGTATCGAAGCCCCGGACAATCTAGTCGAGGTGCTGTTATTCAAACAGGCTATTGCCTTGGGCTGGGATTGCCCCCGTGCGGCCGTACTACTGATTTATCGAAAGCTAAACGCTCAGGCGTTCACGATTCAGACCGTAGGCCGTATTCTGCGCATGCCGCAGCAAAAACACTATCCTATTGACCTGCTCAATGTTGGCTACGTCTATACAGATCTCAGCCGTGACGTCATTCAGGTAGTGGCCGATGATGTAGACTATATAGTTCAGAACCGAGCCACCCGCCGAGTCGACTATGTCGACCTGAATCTGCCCTCTGCCTATATCGAAAGTCGATTAATTCGTAACCGACTAGGGGCTAAGTTTAGACGATGCCTGGAAGATGTTGTAGAGAATCACTGGAACTGGAGCATCAAAGGCGACGACTGGCAGGCCGACAACCTCAACCAGATACGAAAGGTCTTGGTTGAAACGAACGTTGACAACATTGAGATTCCCGTTCCGGCCGATGTCGTTCTAACGGGCGAGATCGAGATAGCACGTGCCGAACACATCGAACGGTTTGCCAAAACATCGGAAGAATTAAGGGTTCTATTCCGGCATTTTTGTCGGCAGAACGTCGGCGGTTACGGTCCCGCCGAATCAACGCCAGTACTGGAAGGCGCTCTCTTGTACATCTTTGAGAAATACGTTGGTTATTCGGCTGGTTCAGGCGAGGTCAAGGCGATTAAGACCATACTATATCCTCAAAACCGTCCTCATTTTGCCGAACTAGTCGAGCAGGCCCTGGCCCGCTACGAAGAGGTAATGCAGCAGTTAGCTAAAAACAAAAGCAAACAGGTTGAACGCTATGCCTGGGATGTACCCGTAGAACGCGCCTACAATGAACTATATGTAGCTCAACCCATAGATACTCACGTTCTGCAACCCTTCTATCAGTACAAATCAGCTTCCAACCCTGAAGTATGGTTTGCCGAGTTTTTGGCCGAGCAGGAACTGAACATCGACTGGTGGTACAAAAACGGTGAAAAGACCAAGGCCGATTTTGCGGTTCCCTATGAGAAAGCAGACGGTACGGCGTCGCTCTTTTACGTGGACTTTGTAATCCGGCTCAATAACGGAACTGTGGCGCTATTCGACACAAAAACGCCCGGTTCCGATCCTGAATTCTGCGCCAAGCACAATGCCCTGATTGGGTATCTGGAAACGCTGAGTCAGGAACGTAGCAAAGACTATATCGGGGGTGTCATCGTGCCCATCGGTGCAGGCGACGATCGCCGTTGGAAGTATTCGCAATTCCGCATTTCATCGGCGACGGACACAACCGGCTGGAGCGCGTTTTTCCCGAAGGAGTACGCTTAATTAATTCTATCCTACCTAAACCAATTACCCCTCTAATGGCCACCCTTGACAACCTTTCTAAAAATTACGCCACACTCGTTCAGGAAATCGAATCAGGTCAGATAAAAATTCCCCAATTCCAAAGGAACTTCGTCTGGGAAAAAGCTCAATCGGCACAATTACTTGATAGTATGCTAAAAGGCTACCCCATCGGTACGTTCATTTTCTGGCGTACCGATGAAGAGTTACGAGCTGTACGAAACATTGGCAATATCGAATTGCCCAAACAGGGTCAAAATGAGTTCGTAAATTATGTCCTAGATGGGCAACAGCGCATTACATCCTTTTTTGCGGCTGTAAAGGGCTCTCAGGTTGAACGAGACCGGAAACGCATAGACGATTTTTCAACTATCTATGTAGACCTTTCGGCTACTCAGGATCAGGAAATCGTTACAGCCGACTTGACGAACCGTGAGGCCAACACGTGTATGGGTGTGAGTGACCTCATGTCCAGTAGCTATTGGAAGAAGCTATCAGGTATTCCCGAACAGTACCACGATAAGGTCGACCAATATCGAAACCTGCTAACGGGATACCAGTTTAACATTATTCTTCTCAAGAATGCATCTATATCGGTAGCAACGGAGGTTTTTACCCGACTTAATGTGGGCGGCAAAGCGCTATCCCTTTTTGAGATCATGGTGGCCAAAACGTACTTAGCACCTGACCATGCCCAGCTTGACTCTACGGGCTTTGATTTGGCAGTACGTTATGAGCAGTTACTCGCCGATTTACGATCTGTCCAATACGACACATTAGCACCAGCAACAGTAATGCAAACGGTTGCTATGCTGGCGGTTAAAGGCAGTACTCGTAAACAGATCCTGGACATCAACAAACAAACGTTTATCGCAACATGGCCACGGGCCGTGAAGAGCATAAAGCTTGCTGTCGATTTTTTACGGGATTACGGTATTCCAGTCTCACAGCTACTGCCCTACAATGCCTTACTGGTTCCGCTCAGCTACTTCTTTGATCAACACCCAACGCGCCCAGCAGGTGATATGCTTCGTCGACTGGAAGACTATTTTTGGCGTTGTTCATTGGGCACCCGTTATTCCTCGTCAGTGGAAGCTAAACTGGCCAGTGATGTGGATAAGATCGATCGAATTTTGGCGAATGAACAGCCTCGTTATGAATGGTCGGTCGACGTATCACCGGAATCTCTTGCCAGAGTAGGCTGGTTTAGTGCTAGTCGCAGCTATATAAAGGCTATTTTATGCTTATTGGCGAAACAACATCCGCGTTCGTTCAAGACCGGATTGAATGTTCGAATCGACAATGCCTGGCTGAGTAAATCTACCTCAAAAAACTATCATCACTTTTTCCCCAAGGCGTTTGTAAAGAAGCAGTTTCCTACTATCGATTATTGGCGAATCAACCACATTGCCAACATCACCATTGTTGATGATTATCTAAATAAAAACGACATTCGAGCGAAATCCCCGGCTCGCTACATTGGCGATTTTTCGCAGGAGAATCACGAAATGAGTCAGACGTTAGCTACTCACCTGATTGGGGACGTTGATGAATTTGGTATTGCCTCCAACGACTATGAGCGGTTTTTTAACGCCCGGCTTCTGGTTATGTCCAAACTGCTCGGTCAGTTCCTGATTAGTCAGGCCACTGATAACCAGATCCAAGTAGAAGATAATGAAGAAATGGAACTGGTAGAAGCCGAAACAATCGATGAATAACACGCCAACTTTATGAAAAAAGGATTAGACCGCACCTTCGTTGCCTATGGCATCCGATCCGAAGACCTCAACCTGATCGAAACGCTCTGTACGCAGCATCAGCTTGATTTTGACTGGCTACAGGAAGAAATCCTAAAAGCCTATCACGACGCACGAATCCGTGATCGCGATTTAGATATGAAAGGTGTAGAAAAACTCATTGAACGCGCCTTAACCCGCCTGCCCTGACCATGTTATTAAAACGAATCAAAGCCCATAATTTCAAAACATACCTGTCTTTAGACGTTGAACTGTCCGTTGAACCCGACAGACCTATCATCTTAATTGGCGGAGCAAACGGGGGAGGTAAAACCACATTTTTCGAGGCCATCTACGGAGCCCTGTATGGATTACCTCTTCGTACCGTAGGCCAATTTCGCGAACTACTTAATGCTGGCGCCTTACGACAGGAAGAAGAAAAGATTACGCTGGAAATTCATTTTTCAGGCCGCGTACTCAATCAGGAACAGGACTATGTATTGAGCCGCACCTACATGCTAAATCCGGAAGGCCGCCCGGTGGAGAGTGTAAGGCTTAACATGAGTGGGACTCTATTTCAATACGGTTCAGCTACCCCGGCTGCTCAACGAGCCGAACAGGAAGCTCAAATTAGCAGGATCATAAAGGCCAACCTGCCAAAAGAACTTAGTCGTTACTTCCTATTTGATGCGATGGAAGCGGGGAATCTGTTGAAAGAGGATCAGTTGAACCGCGTTATTCGGGAGAACATCGAGAACGTGATGGGCTTCAATAAGTACCTTCAATTGGCGCGTGCATCACAGAGCCTGACTGAATCGTTTACAGCGCAACGGTTGGCCGTAGAGCAGGAGAAAAAAGAATACCTGCAACTCTTGGACCTGCGCCGAAAAGTAGCCGAAGATCGCGAAAAGCTACAATTGCAAAAAACAGACTCAGAAGACTTTTTACGGGTTAATCTGGACTTATATCAAAATCTGAAAGCTGGACTAAATCAGGATACCCAGTTACAGAATAAGATTAAGCAACTCGACGACCAGATCAAGACAATCAAGCGCAAGGAAGAAGTCTTCCGTACAGAGACGGACAAATTCACCCATGACCTGGTAACGTATATCTTTCTACCCAAACTGGCTGAGTCATTCCGTACGGAAATCAATCTGGTATTACAAAGCAAAACCCAGACGGAAGCCAGTAGCCGACAGAATCTTAGCGACAATCAGTTGACAGACTTGGTCAACCACGTAAGAAATTTCCTCCATAATCGCCAATTACTGTTTGATGAACGTGATGTACAGGCCTTAACCGACTACTTGATTCAACAGCGAAACCCAACTGAGCAAGGCGACCCTTATGCCTTTCTGGAACCTGTAGAAGTTCGAGCACTGGAAAACCTAATGCTGACGCCCACCTACAATCCGTACCCAACTCTGCTTCAACAGCGACTTGAGCTGAGTATTGCTGTGGACCAATTACCTGGCCTGAATCAGCAGATTGATACCTTTCGGGCGCACATTTCCGGCAAAGACTCGTCACTCCTCAAAACCTATGAGGAAGCAGAAGGTCGACTCAAATTATTGGACAAAGAAATCGCCGATATGGGTCGAACACTGGAGCAACATGACCGCCGACTAAGCCAGTTTGACATTCAGGCATCCGAAGAGCCTGATCCACGGTATGAATCCCTAAAGCGACTAAAACCGTTCTTCGAAGATGTAGCCAATCAGTTGTTAAAGGCAAAGAAACAGCAGATCGAAGTCACGATGAAGCAAGACCTCAACCGCATTCTGGCAGCTTACGAAAACGTAATTGACCGGGTTGAGTTGTCTGAAGACTTACGCGACCTGTCTTTCAGACTGTTTCATAAGGCAGGAAACGAGATCTACCTGAACCAACTAAATACAGCGTCCAAGCAAATTGTGGTGCAGGTCCTACTCAAAGCCTTACACCAATACGGTGACTACGACCCACCAGTTATGATAGATACCGTTATGGGAGTTTTGGACGAAACCAGCCGAAGTCGGGTGCTTGAGAACTACTTTCCGGAGTTATCCCATCAAACTATACTACTCAGTTCAGATAGTGAAATCCACCCCAAACGGGACATGCCGCATCTGGCTTCCTTCGTCTCAAAAACATTTACCCTGCAACGCAACCGGGAACAGCAATGCACTAACGTTGTGCCAGGCTATTTCGGCGAAGATATTGACAGCTAAGCCTACTTATTCCGCATCGTTATGATCACACTATTTGAAATTCGTCAGGCTGAAGGACTAGCCGAAAAGATGCAGGAGCTGCGTTTTCAGCTTGAAGAGCGGTTAAATCCGAAACGGTATTCAACTAACCAGAAGTTAATAACCCCATACGCCAACATGCTGCAACGGATTGCGTTAATGGCGGGTTTATCACAACCAACTGAGCGTTCTTGGACAGAAATTGAACAGATAAAACTGGCCAGCCGGGGCGACCATATTCACGATACAACCTTCACTAAAAACGGTCTACAGGCTTTATATACGGCCCTATTACAATTACGTTACCACAACCTGAAACCAGAGTGGGACAACAACGTTACTCGAAGCAAAATCATTAACGCTGAAATTCTGCGGGGCATAGATCACCTGTTGCAAGGTGATACACTGGATCAGTGGTTACTCCATACCGTTCAATTAGGCGGCCGACAAACAGCGGGCGATATCCCCCGTCTGGATTTACACATTGGTTTCTATGAAGACGAAATCCCGGCCCGACTAGATTTAAACGGAAAAGCTATCTCCAATACGCAGATTCTGATTGCGGGTACAACTGGCTCAGGTAAATCAAACCTACTGGCTGTACTACTTCATGAAATCCGGGCCGCTTCGGTTGAATCGAATTATCCGGTTAATTTCCTGTTATTCGATTATAAAGGCGAATTTGTTGATCCCGCCAACCGCCCTTGGTTACAACTCTTTGAAGTAGACGAACAGGCAGTACTCGACCCATTACATCATCCGCTACCCTTTACTCCATTTAAGAACTTTGTCGGCCGTACACAAAACGAAATCAACCTCTATGCCACTGAGTTAGCAGGAGCCTTGGTTGCTATTGACCGGGCCAATATGTCGGCTAATATGAGCAATAGACTCGCGGAGGCCGTTATCGGCGCATACAAACATACTCATGGGCAGCCTGTAGACTTTGACCTTCTTTTACGGGAGTACATCCATTTACAACCCGAAAACCAGCGGGCTAAAGACGACAGCGTCAGGTCCGTATTAAAACAACTAATACGAAGTAATCTGTTCGAAAAGGAAGATCGCGTTGATTTGATAAAGGAGAGCTACATTATTAAAATGGATGGTTTCCCTAAGGATGGGCCAATCGCCAAAGCCATCGTTTACTTTGTCATCTCCAAATTAAACACAATCTACGAAACGCTACCTAAACAAGCCGTTGGCGAAACTTGCGTTGAACTACGTCATTTTACCATCATTGACGAGGCCCATTATATGCTTGACTTCGATAACCGTCCTCTCCGAGAACTAATCGCCGTAGGCAGGAATAAGGGCCTTAGTATCATCCTGGCCACCCAGAATATGGATAGCTACAAGAGCGACCACTTCGACTTTTACGCTAATGCACAATATCCGCTAATCATGAAACAACAGTCCATCAACGACCGGGTATTGAAAGACTTATTTGGGGTATCAGGCGGTGAATTGTTAGAACTCAAAGAAGCCATTGCAAGTCTTCAAAAAGGCGAATTGATCTTGAAGGACTCTCTGTCAATAAATATGGGATTGGGAAAGAAATTCAAACGGCTTCAAGTCAAACATTTGATTTAAGAAACAATTGTACGCCATCAAACGAAAGTGGACAACCATAGATTAAAAGAGAAAAGCTGAATACGACTTACAATACTTCTGTGTCAATACGGTTTATAAGACAACATCAACTTCTAATACTGGCATGAGATCGTATATCCTCTTTAATCCCTCTACCAGTTTGTTCGAGTTTTCAACTGTTAGGGCTACTATGAATCCACCTAATAAACTGCATGTCAGTTTATTAGGTGGATTTTGTTTTTAGCTGTGTACATATTCGCACACGGAATCCATCTATAGAGTAGCCAGCAGAGTCTGCATAAAATCACCTCACCCTATCTATTTACCATACCGGGCCTGGCATATTTAATCAATCCACTCGGCGCACCAATCGGGACCGCAGGGGTGGCAGCCACCGAGCACCCTGTATTGCACTGAGGTAAATTCATAGATCGTATATTTACCCAGCCTGATTGCTGTATTGACAACAAATCAGGATAAACCATGAATTACCCGGCTTACCTCGATTATAACGCCACCACGCCTGTTGACCCGTTGGTGTTGGAAGCAATGCTGCCTTACTTCGGGCTGCACTTCGGTAATGCAGCATCACGCACGCACGTCTTTGGTGCCAAAGCCGAAGAAGCCATTGATCAGGCCCGGCAACAACTCGCTCACTTGCTGGGTGTTAACCCAAAAGAAGTGGTCTTCACGAGCGGAGCGACCGAGTCGATAAACTTAGCCCTGAAAGGGGCCTGGGAAGCGAATCGACACCGGGGTAACCACATCATTACGGTCAGTACGGAACACAAAGCCGTTCTGGACTCCTGCGAACACCTTTCCCGACAGGGCGCGGAGATAACGTATCTTCAACCGGGTCCTGACGGACTTATTACGGTCGAACAAGTTGAAGCCGCCATCAAATCAGACACCCTGCTGGTATCGGTGATGGCGGCTAACAATGAAACGGGCGTTCTTCAGCCAATTCGGGAAATTGGGACCATAGCTCATAAACATGGCGCTTTGTTTCATACCGATGCCACCCAGGCCATTGGTAAAATGCCGCTTTCAGTCGCCAGCAATGCCATCGACTTGCTGAGCCTGTCGGGTCACAAACTCTACGGGCCTAAAGGCGTTGGGGCATTGGTTATTTGCAAACAGGTCGCCCTCACGGCACAGCAGGACGGAGGCCGACACGAACGGGGCTGGCGTTCCGGTACGCTTAACGTGCCGGGCATTGTAGGGCTTGGTGAAGCTGCCCGCCAAACCCAGCTTCATCTGGCAACTGAAACGGCGCAGACTGCCGCCCTCCGCGACCGACTTGAAGCCGGGATTCTGAGCCAGTTATCCAACGCAGCCGTCAATGGAAACCGTCAGTTTCGTCTGCCCAATACCACGAATATCTGCTTTGCTAACCTGGACGGCGAGATGCTATTGCTATCGCTGAACGAGATTGCGGTCTCCAACGGGTCGGCCTGCACATCGGCCTCCACCGAGCCGTCGCACGTGCTGAAAGCCATGGGAATGTCCGACGATTTGGCTTATAGTTCGGTGCGGTTCAGTTTGGGTCGTTTCACCACTGAAGCTGAGATTGAAGCAGCCATCCGGCACGTTGTAGCGGTTGTCGGGAGACTTATCCATGGAGGCTGACTCAGCATTTTACCGTCATCCTGCATTAAGAAACTTTTTGGCATTGCGGCCGATAAGACCACCCGCAAGCCTATCGTTGAGTATAAAGGACAAACTGTGTATTTCTGCTGTTGACGGCTGCAAATTCTACTTCGCAGCCGTCAACAGCAGAAATACATCCACGCATGAAAGAGATTAAGGCCATCATTGACGGCTATGACCACCTCGACCGCCAGACCACGCAGGCCGCTTTAGCGACGGTGGTGCGGGTGGAAGGGTCTTCGTACCGGCGCACAGGTGCCCGGATGCTGGTCATGAGCGACGGAGTATGGATTGGTGGCATCAGTGGCGGTTGTTTAGAAGGCGATGCCCTCAGACGCGCCCGATTAGCCATTGCCAAAGCCGCTCCGTCCAGGATTACCTACGACACCACCACCGACGATGAGCATCAGATCGGGGTCGGATTAGGATGCAACGGCATCATCGACGTGCTGTTTACGCCCCTTGATTTTACTGATAAAAATAACCCTGTCGAAGTGCTCAAAAACTGCATGAACGCACGTCGCCAAACGCACGTCCTCATTACCATAACCGGCCTGGATGGCCACTGGCGTTCGATCCGGGAAGGAGCGGTGATCCGCTATACCGATTCTGAAAGCCTCAACGTGCTGGCCCACCCGGATTTGCAGGCGCAGTTGGACGAAAAAATTCAGGCCCGCATGGCCAAAGGCGTATCGGCTCCCTATCGGTTTGAGAGCCTGGATGGGCAGGTGCTGGAGGTATTCATCGAAATACTTTCGCCCGAGGTTCACCTGGTACTGTGGGGGCATCAGTACGATGTGTATCCCCTCACGCGCTTGGTCAAAGAAATCGGCTGGCGAGTCACGGTGGTGGCGAATCCGTTAAAGGTAAACCGGAAAATTGCTGCGCTGATCGATGAACTTGTTCTGCCCGAAAACTTCTCGGACATCCTGTTTGACAACAATACGGCCATTGTGCTGATGTCGCACGATTACAAAGCCGATAAACAGAACCTACCCAAAGCCCTGGCTACCAACGCCCCCTACATTGGGATGCTGGGGCCGCGTGTGCGCTCCGAAAAAATCTGGTCCGAATTAGCCGACGAAGGAAATGGCATTGCCGAACACGACTTTCCGCGCATCCACGCCCCTGTAGGATTAGACATTGGAGCCGTTTCGCCCGAAGAAATTGCACTCTCGCTGGCGGCCGAAATCAGGGCTTCCTTTTCAGAGCGGGATGGTACCTTTCTACGCTTACGGCAAAGCACCATTCATGTGCGGGAGTAGCAGACTGACCTGTCCTTACCGCCTTTTTCAGGCGTAAGCGTGCCCAACGCTGTAGGCAGGAACAGGTTTCACAGATAACCCTGGAGTAGCAATAAATTTTCAGCAGTAGTTACGTATAGAATTGCTCAGACAAGCACTTGTTTATGTGTTGCCTGCTGAATGAGCCATTCGATTTCTCGACCAGTCGATGAAGAGTAGTGAGGGCCTGAAAATCAAAAAGCCGCTTCCGTAAAAGCGGCTTTGAACTCATCTATAGGCGACAGGACCGGCATTTGGGTCCCGGAAGGAATGCCTGGGATACGCTTAAAATAAGTTTTTGATGTCGATTCGGCGGTGCAGGTGCTCTTCGTCTTTAAAGGGCAGCATCACCCGAACCTGACCCTGTTCGTGAATGGCCTCGATATGGTCGGCGTCCACAAAGGACGGAATATCCAGAACTCGCAGAAACATGGGTACCGCCAGCCGTTGACTTACGCCATCTTCCTGACGCTCCGATGTGCTAACCAACAAGGTATAGAGAACGAGTTTATTGCCCTCAACCAACACGTTGAATGAGTTGGCTTTTACGCCGGGAGCCGACAGGGTTATCACCAAGCGTTCATCTTCCCGCTCAACGTTCATGGTGGTCTGACTCGACCCACCATAAAGGGTGTTCAGCAAGTCAATCTGCCCGCCTGTTCCCTGAAACACGTTTTCTATCGCTTTCATAGTGGATGTTGTTTACTGGTCAATAGTACTTCTTAGACAAATGCCGTGCCTAATGGATTAACTGGTTTTTTTCGGTCAGGATGGCAGTTCAGGATAAGTCATTTTTTACTAATAATGCCGTTTTGACACTGGATTCGACTGTTCTGCCATTTTTAGTATCTATTTACGTAGAATTCCCAGTGTTGCGATTTATGGGCTGTATGTGGTTCTCTTTCCACACATTGCCACAGTTACTCAGCGCTACAAAAGCTGGCTTTCCTGCCGTATCTTTGTTAAACCATGCACATCAGAATTGGAACGCGAAGCAGCCGGTTAGCAGTCTGGCAAGCGGAACATATACAAACACTACTTCAGACAGGAGGCTTAACCTCCGAGTTGGTCCTCATAGAAACCACCGGCGATTTAGTGCTCGACCGTTCCCTGGCGAAGATTGGCAGCAAAGGCGTGTTTACGCAGGAGTTGGAAGACCAACTGCGGGAGGGCCGCATTGACATTGCCGTTCACAGCGCCAAAGACCTGCCGTCAAGCCTACCACCTGACTTAACCATTATTGCCTTCACCGAACGTGAACTGGCAAACGATGTGCTGGTTAGCCGCAACAAAACGTTATCGCTGCGTGGCCAGGAAGCCTTTCGGATTGGTACCTCATCGACGCGCCGGGTAGCCCTGCTGAAGCATTACTGCCCACACCTGACGGCGGTCGATATGCGCGGAAATTTGCAAACCCGCATTCGTAAGCTCGACGAAGGCCAATGCGATGCGCTGATACTGGCCTATGCGGGTGTTCACCGAATGGGCTACAACGAGTTGATTGTTGAGCATTTGCCCGTTAATGAATTTACGCCCGCCGTTGGGCAGGGGAGTATTGCCATACAGGTAGCGATTTCTTCGTTAGACAGTCAGACGGGAGAGACCCTTTCCCGACTGATTAACCATGAACCGACCGCTGCCTGTTTACGCGCCGAGCGGGCCTTTCTGGCACGACTCGAAGGCGGGTGCAGCATTCCATCCTTCGCCCTGGCTCACTGGGCTGACGAACATACGATTAGCCTGACGGGTGGCCTGGTTAGTTTGGACGGCAGCCAACTGCTTCGCGAGACCTTCACCGGCCCGCCTGAAGAAGCTCAACTGGTAGGCCATGCGCTGGCCGAAAGTATTCTGGAGCGCGGGGGCGATGAATTATTACTCAGTATTCGAGAACAACTATGACCCCAACTATTGCCCATTCTGATGCCAACATTCGGCGATGCCTGCCTGCTATGCTGGCCCTGCGGTCCCACCTGACGCCCGACCAGGCATTTGAGCAAATTCGTTTTCAACAGGCGAACGAAGGCTTTGTGCTCGCCTTTATTGACGAAGGCGATGAGACTAAACCCGCACCCGGCGTAGTGGGCTACCGGACATTGAATTTCCTGTATAGCGGCAAAACGATCTACATCGACGACCTTTCGACCCTGCCTGATGCGCGGGGAAAAGGCTACGCCAGCACGTTACTCAATTTTGTTATTGAACAGGCCCGGCAAACCGGTTGCCAGTGTGTATCCCTGGATTCGGGGCAGAATCCAGCCCGATACGACGCGCACCGGCTCTACCTGAACAAAGGGTTTAACATTACCAGCCATCATTTCAAGCTGGATTTATAATGGTATTTAACACAGAGAAGACAGAGAATAGCGCCGAGAACACGGCAACACAAGGATTCTCATTGCTTTCTTTATCAATTTCTGGGTCCTCTGTTAATCTCTATGCTCTCTGTGTTTAATTTTTGAATACGATGAACCTGTTCCGAATTAGCTGGAGTAATCTGCGGGATAAGCCACTGAGCAGTTTTCTGAGCGGACTGCTGATGACTTTTGGCATCACGATAATCTCCCTGCTGCTACTGCTCAACAAACAGTTAGACGATCAGTTTCGCAAAAATATCCGGGGTATCGACATGGTGCTGGGCGCAAAGGGTAGTCCACTGCAACTGATTTTGTCGAGCATTTATCAAATAGATTCCCCGATTGGTAATATTCCACTCGATGAGGCCGAACGGCTAACGCGCAACCCAATGATTAAAATGGCCATTCCGCTGGCTATGGGCGATAATTACCGGTCGTTTCGCATTGTTGGTACAAATCAGAAATACCTCGACCATTTTGGCGCTACTGTTGGTCAGGGCAAGGTATTTCAGCAGGATTTAGAGGTTGTCATTGGGCCGGGCGTGGCTGCTGGAACAGGGTTGAAACTCGGTGATGTGTTTGCCGGTTCACACGGGTTAGATGCGGAGGGCGAAGTTCACGCTGATTCAAAATATAAGGTAGTGGGTATCCTCAATCCAACAAATACCGTTACCGACCAGCTTATTCTGACCCCTGTTTCGAGCATTTGGGCCATTCATGACCATGGCCATGAAGGGGAAGCGCATGAAAACGAAGAAGCCGGCCATGAGGAAGGCCCGCGCGAAATCACGAGTATGCTCATCAAGTTTCGGAATCCGCTGGGGATGATGCTGGCACGGGGTATCAACAGCAATTCTAAACTTCAGGCGGCTTTACCCAATATTGAGGTAAATCGCTTGTTTTCGCTGCTGGGTGTGGGAGTTGACACCCTGCGGGGGCTGGCTCTTGTGATTATGCTTATTTCCGGCATCAGCGTGTTTGTCTCGCTCTACAATTCGCTGAAAGAGCGACGTTATGAAATGGCTCTTATGCTCTCCATGGGGGCTACCCGGGCACAATTGTTTGGTATGCTATTGCTGGAAGGCCTGGTACTGGCGCTGATTGGCTTCGGCCTGGGTATTCTACTGAGTCGCATTGGGCTATGGTTGTTTTCAAGCAGTGTTTCCAATGAGTACCATTATAACCTGGCTGCCTTTGGCATTCTGCCCGAGGAGTGGGTATTACTGGGCGTTGCGGTACTCGTTGGTGTAGTAGCTGCTGCGCTGCCTGCGCTGGGCATCTACCGCATGAATATTTCCCGAACGCTGGCCGAAGAGTGACATGTTAATGAATAATGAATAATGCCACTTACAGGCATTCATTATCCATTATCCATTATCCATTATTCATTAAGACCTCATCCCACCACATTATAGGCTACGACCGGCGCCATTTTGTTCTTGAGCGTCACTTCGCCGATGCGTTCGCAGGTGAACGATTCGGCCACCTGTTGCTGAGCCGATTCGACAATAACCACCTGGCCCGGATGAGCAATCGACTGCAGGCGCTGGGCCATGTTCACCGCATCGCCAATCACGGTATAATCCAGCCGTCGGAGGGTAGCCGAACCAATATTTCCGGATACCATTTCGCCGGTGTTGATGCCAATAGATACCTGTGGCTGATAACCAGTCTGATTGGAGAGAATATCCTGAGTGGCAGCAATCTGCGCCCGCACGCCCAGCCCGGCTTCGATGGCGCGGTCGAGGTGATACTCTCCGCGGAAGACAGCCATAACCGCATCCCCCATGAATTTGTCGATATAGCCGCCCTGCGCGATAATCTCTTTCACCATAATATCGAAATAGCGATTAACCATCCGAACAACGGTGTCGGCTGTTTCGCGTTCGGCAATAGCCGTAAACCCGCAAATGTCGATGAACATCACCGTTGCGGTAATGGTTTCGCTGGCCGATAGCGATGTTTCAAACTCCGCCCGGCTCATGAACGTTAGCACCGACTCATCCACGTACATCCGCAGGATATCATTCTCTTTAATCGCCTGAAGTGTTCGGCGGATTTGGGCGACGTAGTCCATCGTTTTCTGCATCGTCAACTCCAAATCCTCAAAATTGACGGGCTTCGTCACAAAATCGAATGCGCCCCGGTTCATGGCTGTGCGAATATTGTCCATATCACCATAAGCCGATACAATCACGGCTTTGAGCATGGGGTTCGTTTCGTGTAACTTAACCAACAGTGTCAGCCCATCCATACCGGGCATATTGATGTCGGTCAGCACCATATCAACATCGGGGTGCTGAGCTAATACCTCAAGCGCTTCTACGCCATCGTGTGCGAATAAAAAGTCGTATTGTTTCTCCCGAATCTGTCGCCGAAACTTTTGTTTTATCAGTAGCTCAAGATCAGTCTCGTCGTCAACCACCAATATCCTGGCCTTCATGCTAAATCGCGGAGTTTTTGTTTGAGGACTGAAAAGTCGAGTGGTTTTGTCAGAAAATCATTAGCCCCCAACTGAACAGCCTGTTGTTGTGAATCCGGATCGCCATAAGCCGTAATCATCATGACAATGGGGGGCGGAGGCATGTTGAAATCATCCCGAATATGACGCAGCAATTCAAAGCCACTCATGCCAGGCATGTTAATGTCGGACAAAATCAGCACAACTTCTGAAGGATGCCCTGTGAGGTAGCGAAGAGCCTCTTCGCCAGAATTAGCAAAGTCTAACTTAAATTCTCCGTTCCTGATTTCCCGACGGAAACGCTGCTCGAACAGGTCTTTTACGTCAGTTTCGTCGTCGACAACTAATATTTTCATGCTGATTCAGGGTATGAGCCAAAGATAAGAAATTTGCTATAGGCATCAACGTGCCCAGGCACTACAGGGCAGTGTACGAATAAATTTTGTTCCCTGCTCTCTACGCTAAGCGTCCCTCCGTGTCCTTTGGTGACAATAGCCTAATGCAGTGACAGGCCCCGCTTAAACAACCAATCAGGTGTAGCCCTGGCAACTACGTTAACTGGGTAGCGTCACAATGAACGTCGTTCCCACGCCATCTTCACTTTCCATCGTCAACGTGCCGTCATGCCCTTTCGCAACAATATCATAAGCCAGTGATAAGCCTAAGCCGGTGCCTTCGCCAGTGGGTTTCGTCGTGAAGAAGGGCTGAAAAATCTTTTGCTGTACGGCTTCAGTCATACCTATACCGTTGTCGCTGACGGTGATTACGGCCTGATTGTCGACACATCGCGTACTAACGGTTATGGTTGGTTCATAGCCAGAGAGTCCAGTCTGCTTTTGGCGTTGCTGAACCGCATAAAACGCATTTGTAAACAAGTTGAGCAACACTCGGCTTATATCCTGAGGCACCAGACTAACCTCACCCAATGAGGCATCCAGATCAGTAACAAACCGGGCATTAAACGTCTTGTCTTTGGCCCGCAGTCCATGATAGGCCAGCCGCAGATATTCCTCGCAGAGCGCATTCAGATCGGTTGGTTCCCGCTGCCCGGTGCTGGCCCGCGAATGCTGAAGCATCCCTTTCACGATAGATGAGGCCCGGCTGCCATGATGTGTGATTTTCTGAAGATTCTGCTTTAAATCGGTGAGTAGTTCAGCCTCCAGGTCGGGGTCGCGATTGGCTTTCGTTTGCTCTTCGGTCAATTCATCGAGCAATTCAATACTCACTTCTGAGAAGTTATTCACAAAATTGAGCGGGTTCTGAATTTCGTGGGCGATGCCCGCCGTCAATTCGCCCAGCGACGCCATTTTCTCGCTGTGAATCAGTTGAGTCTGCGTCGATTTCAGGTCGACCAGGGCCTGCTCTAACGCTTCTTTCTGGCGCGTAATTTCGGCGGTTCGTTCGGCTACTAAGTATTCAAGTTCATTTTTTTTAGCCTCAATAAGGCGTCGTTGCTCAGCTTCCAGCTCGTGCTCCTGTTGTTGTTTTTCCAGCGTTTTTTTCTGATTCCTGGCAATAATGGCAAATGTGATGAGCCAGACTAACGTAAACGTAGTGGCCGATTCAAAGTAGCTGTCACTGGCCTCATAAAAAGAAGGCGCCATGAATTTCAGCCCATCACGAATGAAAATAAGCAGTGTGTAGGGCGCAATGGCCAACAGTAGCGTCCGGGCCGGGCGCAGAAAATACAACTGCCAGACGGTATACCCAATCGCCCCGAAAATAAGCAGCCAGAACCAGGTTAGCCACGGATCTGGCATTATCTCGCCGATGGCCATCAGGAGAAAACCCGATAGCCAGGCTATTTTCAGGTATCTATCCCAACCGGGCAACCGCGTGGGCGTATCCAGCAGTTTCCGAACCTGCCCGATTACAACAGCAGCGATACCAATCGCCAGGTACGATTCACCATCTGACCAGTTCATACCTTTCCTTCGTTAGCGGTAGCCGACTGACGGGCGATGAGTTCATTCTGCCGACGAATACGCCCCGACAAACTCCGGACGATACTCCGCAACACTTCGCCCCGCTCCTCCATCAGGTCGTAGAAATCGTCCTGGTCGATTCGCAGCAGCCGCACGTCAGTGATGGCTTCGGCGGTGGCCGAACGCGCTTCGGTGTCGAGCAGGGCCAGTTCGCCAAAGAAATCGCCCCGCCCGAAGCGAGCCAGTTCAGTGTCGCCGTCCAGAATAACGACTTCGCCGGTGTAGATCACATACATACCTGTGCCGAGGTCGCCTTTGTGAAAAATAGGCTCACCGGCTGCGTGGCTCTCTTCTTTCATGATGGGCGTGATACTGGCCAGTACGTTCTCGGGCGTTTGGGAAAACAAACTGGTTTGAGCCAGCAGCAACACCCGGTCGTAAGCGGAAATCTGGTCGGTCGTCTGGGATGAATGGCTCATTAACAAAAGAGGTAAGTCAGTAAAACGAGATTGTAATGACTGGCGGGCAATCAGTGCTTCGGCAGCAGACAGGCTCCGCAACACAACGCTGACCGTCCAGGCTGAGAAGACCGTTTCGCCCATCCGCAAAATAAACGATTTTATGGGTTCGGTAGCTTGAAATGGATCGAGTTCGTTATCGAGAATCCGAACCTTTTCGGGCCGGGGCAGATCATCGACCAACACCTGCAGGGTTTGATAGGTAGCTCTGGGAATCAGGTTATCGAGCATTTCGAGGGAGTTGGCCCGACGCTCGCGGGCAGGGTGGCTAACACCCATGCGTGCGCCGGCAATGGCCTCCGTATCATAGAGTTGAGCCAGCACATCGAAGAGCCGCTGCACCAGCACCGACAGTTCATAATCCAGCGTTTCGGTCAGGCTGGGTTCGGTCAGGCTCCCGTGCAGCAGTCGCTGGGCCAGCAGCACTTCCTGATGCATCACCACCCGGAACAGCGCATCGTCAGCCGCTTCATTAGGAAAACGGCGCAGGGCATGCAAGGCTGCACCCCGCACGGCTAAATCAGGCTGTTGGGCCAGTTCATTCAGCAGTTGGCGACTATCGGTCGTGTAAATATGGCCGCAAATGGCCGCTATGCGCTCTATGGCGAGTCGGTCGGTTGTCGACTGCCGAATCTGTCGCAAGGTTGGAATTAGTTCAGGACCGCCTGCTTTTAGGGCCTGTACAACCAACCGGCCAATGCGTTTATCGGTCAGATTGGTTAGTAAGTACGTTGTCAGATCAGCATTGGCTAAGTGACCAGCCGTCATGATGGCAGCCTTGCTCACGTCGGGGTTTGTACTCGTCAGCCGCTGGCTTACTACGGGTGCAAAATCGTTTAGTCTTAATTCAGCAATCAGGTTCAGCGCTATTTGCTGATGCGCCGGTTCAGTATCATTCGCCAGTTGAGTCAGGGCCAACCGGGCCGCTGCATCGCGCGGATTCAGTTCCAAAACACCTTTTATGGCGCCCTGCCGGATATACAGATCAGAATGATGGATAAGCGGAGCCAGTTCGGCAGCTTCGACATTGATTCGCCTGCCCAGCAGATAGGCGGCCTGCTGGCGCAGCAACGGCTCATCATCGGCCAGCGCGATGTGCGTCAGTTGATGCGTTGGCACCGACTGATGCTGATGACCCGCAGCGGCCAGCGTTCGCCGACGCACAGTCGCACTGGCATGACCCAGAAGCAACGGTAGCTGTTTTCCTAACTCAGCCGGATTGTGGGCATCGAGCCAACCAATAGCCGTTATGATGTCATCGGGTCGATTACTGTGCAACTGGCTGATGATGCTTGTCTGGGCGGCCTTCGGCATAGCCAACTGGTCGCGCTCCAGAAATCGACGCCCAATGGCGTCATTCAGTTCATGCAGATACCGCTGGTAGGTATGCCGCAGCGTCCACATGGCTCCAGCCAGGAGGACAACCCAAACCAGCGCCCCACCCGACTCGAAGGTTGCATGAAGAACATAAATCAGCAGGCCGGCAAACCCCAGGCCAATGGGTTCATACAGGGCTTTTGCCAGCGTATGTCCTTTGAGTCGCTGGGGCGGCAATAAAGGCTGAAACAGCACCAAAAATACCGGGTCGAATAACGCCCGGCGCGCTACTTCAAAAACCAGGTATAAACCACAGAAATAAATGAGCAGCACCGCATCGCTTTTCACAAAATAGTTCAGAACCGTTAAGCCAACCAGCCCGGTCAGAGCAACCCAGGGCAACACCAGCAGCGATGACTGCACACCAAATCGGTCGAGTACCTGCCGCGACATGAGCAGCTTGGCCAGCATAGCCACCCCATAGGTTAAAGCCAGCACATAGCTGACGTACCGAATCACATCGGTCTGGTCGTGGAAGCGATGCTTAACATTGATGAAGAAATTATATTCGATTTCGGTCGCTACAGCCGCCAGCATGGCTAAACTCAGGCACATATAAAAGATGAGTTCACTACCGCCAAACCGCTTGCCAATAAGTCGCGATGGCTCCCGCCGGGCCGCCCGGCCCGATTGCTGGGGCGTATGAACATCATGCGATTGAATGGTTAGCCGCAAAACATACAGAGCCGCCAGAAACGCGCCAAAGGCGACCAGCAACAAGCGAAGCACATCGGCATGAGCATGAACCAGGGCGGTTAAAATGGCCCCCAGCGCTTTGGCGGGCATATCGCCTGAGCTGATAACCCCAAACAGACGTTTGCTTTGCCGCGTATCGAACACCACCGCCGAAACGCCCCAAAACTCCAGATTCGTGAGCAGATAAATGATTCGGTAGCCGGTCATAATAGCCACTGCAGCCGCTACTGAATGGCCCACAACAACCAGAACGCCCACCACCACCGTCATCACCACCGCCGACAGCAGCACCCGGACAGCCAGGCTCCGCAGGGCCAGATGATGCTCAAAATAGGCGTAAACGCGCCCTACCCCAATCATGGCCGCTGCCGAAGCAATGTAGGCAAGGGGCAGGCTCGTTTCAGGGGTATTTTCCAGCAGAATCGCATTGGCAGCCACATAGATCAGGATGGTACCAACGCCCAGCAGAAAATTATGAAGAAAGAATAACCCCACCGTTCGGCCTTCCTCCGGTCGGATCCCCAACACACGCTGCCACCGCTGTGTTGGGGATGAGGATGGATAGGCAGGGGCGGCACCAACAGTCATAAGCAGGTTTTACAACATAATTTACCGTCAAATATAGCATCGGTGACTGAGAAGTGACCACAACTAAACTCATGCCTGTATTGTTGACAGGCTAAGCGGGTCGTTAGGCGGAGGAAACAGAATAAAAAACAGAAACTTTTGCAGTAAACTGTTTGGCCGAAACGCTACCTTTGCGGGTCAAAACAACGACGCGCCCCCGTCATGGATCAGTACTCATATATCGCCAATTCCGACGCGGCTTACGTGGATCAACTTTATCAGTCTTATAAGCAAGACCCTCAATCAGTTGACGAAAGCTGGCAGCAATTTTTTAAAGGATTTGAATTTTCGCTTACCTACAGCGACCACTCAACCGGAAAAACCAACGGAACGACTACAAATGGTGTTTCGGCCAACGGCCAATCTGCTCAGGCCACCACTGCAACTTCAGCCAAACCGGTCGATGCCCGCCACGCCGAGAAAGAAGTCTCTGTGGCCAGCCTTATCAAGGCGTATCGGTCTCGTGGGCACCTGTTAGCCAAAACGAATCCGCTAAAAGAACGCAAAGACCGCCAACCCCGCGTCGATTTGCCCGACTATGCCCTGTCGGATGCGGATTTGGATACGGTGTTTGAGTCGGGCAAACTGCTCGGCATTGGTCCCGCCACGCTGCGGGTTATTATGGACTCGTTGCGGAAAATTTACGCGGGCGACATCGGCTTCGAGTACATGTACATCCGCGAACTGGATGTAAAGAACTGGCTGCGGAACAAAATTGAAAAGGAAGCCCTCGTTTTCATGCCAACGCTGGATGAAAAGAAGCGCATCCTCGAAAAACTGAACGAAGCAACGGTTTTTGAAAACTTCCTGGCAACCAAATATTTAGGTCAAAAACGATTCTCGCTCGAAGGGGGCGAAGTCACGATCCCGGCGCTTGACACGATCATTAGCCAGGCGGCCGACATGGGCGTTGAGGAAGTCATGATTGGCATGGCGCACCGGGGACGGTTGAACGTACTGGCCAATATTCTGGGCAAATCCTACGAGTCGATCTTCGATGGTTTCGAAGGAAACGTACCAGAGCAGGTTCATGGCGATGGCGACGTTAAATACCACCTCGGCTACTCCAGTTTGACCGAAACCAAATCGGGTAAGCAAATCAGCGTAAAACTGGCCCCCAACCCATCGCACCTGGAAGCAGTCAATCCTGTAGTCGAAGGCTTTGTGCGGGCGCAGGCTGACGAAGAATACAATGGCGATTTCAGGAAAATCATGCCCATCCTGATTCACGGCGATGCCGCCGTAGCCGGGCAGGGTATTGTGTATGAAGTAACGCAGATGGCCAAACTGGCGGGTTATCAAACCGGCGGTACGGTCCATTTTGTGATTAACAATCAGATTGGCTTCACAACCGATTTTGAAGACGCCCGGTCATCAATCTATTGCTCCGACGTCGCCAAAATCGTTGACGCCCCCATTTTCCACGTCAACGGCGACGACCCCGAAGCCGTTATTTTCTGCGCGAAACTGGCCGTCGAATTTCGGGAGAAATTTAACCGCGACGTGTTTATCGACATGGTTTGCTACCGCCGATACGGACACAACGAGGCCGACGAACCTAAGTTCACGCAGCCAACGATGTATAACATCATTGAAAAGCATGCCAACCCACGCGAACTTTACAAAGACCTGCTCATCAAACGGGGCGATGTGGATGCGGAACTGGCCCAACGGATGGATACGGAATTTAAGAAGCAGTTGCAGGACCGGCTCGACCGGGTAAAGCAAAAAGCCGAGATTCCGTACAAGCCGCTTCGGTTGGACCTCGACTGGGCTGAACTTCGCTTTAGCGAACCTAACGATTTCGATCAATCGCCCGAAACGGGCGTCTCGCCAAACGTACTGCAAACCATTGGGAAGGCCCTTGTTACACTACCGGAAGGATTTAAGCCACTTAAGCAGATTGATAAGCTGCTGAAAGACCGCCATACCATGCTCACCGACACGAAGATGGTGAACTGGGGAACGGCGGAGTTACTGGCTTACGGTTCGCTGCTGCTCGAAGGCAGGCCCGTTCGACTAAGCGGTCAGGATGTGCAGCGTGGTACGTTCTCCCACCGCCATGCTGTTCTGCATGATTCGGAAACCAACGAGTCTCACTCGTCGCTCGATTTCATTCAGAATGGGCAGGCGAAGTTTCAGGTTTATAACTCGTTGCTGTCAGAATATGGTGTGCTGGGTTTTGAATATGGCTATGCCATGGCCAATCCCCATGCGCTGGTCATCTGGGAAGCGCAGTTTGGCGACTTCTCAAATGGCGCCCAACTAATTATTGACCAGTTCATTGCGGCTGGCGAATCGAAGTGGGGTATCCAGAATGGCGTGACCCTGCTACTGCCGCATGGCTACGAAGGACAGGGCCCTGAGCACTCAAACGCCCGTCCCGAACGGTATTTACAATTGTATGCTGCGGAGAATATGGTCGTTGCGAACATTACCTCGCCCGCCAATTTCTTTCACCTCATGCGTCGGCAGTTGGCGTGGCCCTTCCGCAAGCCCCTTGTGGTCATGTCGCCCAAGTCGTTGCTCCGGCACCCCAGGTGCGTATCGCCGTTGGACGAACTTACGAAAGGATCTTTTCAGGAAGTGCTGGGCGACAGTTACGCCCAGGCCAAAAAAGTGAAGCGGGTGTTGCTCTGCACCGGCAAGGTGTACTACGACCTGCTGGAAAAGCAGCAGGCCGACCAGCGCGATGATGTCGCGATTGTGCGGGTAGAGCAACTGGCTCCCTTTCCTAAAAAGCAGTTAGACGCCGTGCTTGGTCAATACAAAAAGACGGAGTTGTTTTGGGTGCAGGAAGAACCGGAGAACATGGGCTACTGGACATATCTGCTCCGGGTTGGTATGAACCTGCCCATTATTTCCCGCAAAGCTGCGGCTTCGCCTGCCACCGGATACCCAAAAATACATACTCAGGAACAAGCCAGTATTGTTCAAAGAGCGTTTGAATAAACTCAGTTGTAAGTTGTAAGTGATTAAGTTGTAAGCCGATGACTATACGTACAACTTAATCACTTACAACTTGCTCACTTACAACTCGATATATGGCCGTTGACATGAAAATTCCTCCTGTGGGGGAATCCATTACCGAAGTAACCGTTGGCACCTGGTATAAGAAAGAAGGTGATCACGTGAAAATGGACGATGTGCTTTGCGGACTTGATTCCGATAAAGCCACGTTTGAACTAACGGCTGAGGCCGATGGTATTCTGCACATTCTGGCGCAGGAAGGCGATGTGTTGCCCATTGGCGCCAGCATCTGCACCATTGACAACAGCGCCGGTGCGCCCAGTGCTGTTCCCGTTGCCAGTTCGGCAACAGCAGAAGCGCCTAAAGCATCATCCGCTCAATCAACACCTGCTGTTCAACCTGCTCCGGCAATGCAATCGGTAGCCGAACCGGCACAGGCCCCCGTTGCTACCAGCGCAGCAAGTGTAATTGAAATGAAAGTTCCGGCCGTAGGTGAGTCCGTTACAGAGGTCACCATTGCGTCGTGGAGTAAAAAAGATGGTGATCAGGTCGTGCTCGATGAAGTACTTTGCGAACTCGAATCCGACAAGGCAACCTTTGAGCTCCCTGCCGAAGCTGCCGGCACGCTGCGTATTGTGGCCCAGGCTGGCGAAACGCTGCCTATTGGTGCACTAATTGCTAAAATTGAGGTTGGTGCCGGTGCGTCGGTGGCTCCAACGCCCACCACTTCACCGGCTCCTCAACCAGTGGCCAGCACGCCCTCATCCGAAACTCCGGCGGCTAACGGGCAAAACGGGTACGCGGCTCATCATGCGTCGCCTGCAGCCGCTAAAATCCTGGACGAAAAAGGCGTTAACGCCCAACAGGTTCAGGGTTCGGGCGTAGGGGGTCGCATCACCAAAGAAGATGCTCTGAAAACACAGCCCGCACCGGCCCAGCCCGTGGCTCCGATTCCAACCGCCCCACAGGCTGCGCCAAAACCAACGACTCCAGCAGCCGCTCCGGTGGCTGCGAGTGACTCGGTACCAGGAAGCCGTACTCAGCGCCGGGAGAAGATGACGTCGCTACGCCGAACCATTGCCCGCCGGTTGGTGGCGGTTAAGAACGAAACGGCCATGCTGACCACCTTCAATGAGGTGGATATGAAGGCCATTATGGAGTTGCGGAACAAATACAAAGACAAGTTCAAAGAGAAAAACAGCGTGGGTCTCGGTTTCATGTCGTTCTTTACCAAAGCGGTTTGCATTGCCCTGAAAGATTTTCCGGCCGTGAACGCCCAGATCGACGGCGACCAGATGATTTTCAACGACTTCTGCGATATTTCCATTGCTGTATCAACAGAACGGGGTCTGGTAGTACCGGTTATTCGGAATGCCGAGCAGCTAAGCTTTGCCGGTATTGAGAAAGAAATCGTGCGGCTGGCCGGTCTTGCCCGTGATAATAAGCTGACTATTGAGCAAATGACCGGCGGCACGTTTACCATTACCAACGGCGGCACGTTTGGTTCGATGTTATCGACGCCTATCATCAACGCACCACAATCGGCCATTCTGGGCATGCACAATATTGTGGAACGGGCTGTTGTCGTTGACGGTCAGATTGTGGTCCGACCCATCATGTATCTGGCGCTTTCCTACGACCACCGGATCATCGACGGCAAAGAGTCGGTCAGTTTCTTAGTGCGCGTGAAGCAGATTCTGGAAGACCCATCGCGGATGCTGTTCGATATGTAAGCGCAAGTTGATTTCACAAAAAAGCCGCCCTGAGTATTTCAGGGCGGCTTTTTTATTCTTTTATCAGGCTTACTCCGCCCATTTCGGGGGGTTGGGGGAGGCCCATAAGCTGCAGAATTGTGGGGGCAATGTCGGCAAGTTTACCATTGTTAAGCGCCGGATGGTAATCCTTATCCACCAGGATGCAGGGGACCAGGTTTGTTGTATGGGCGGTATTGGGTGTACCATCGTCGTTTATCATGTATTCGGCGTTCCCGTGGTCGGCAATGATAATGGTTGTATACCCATGTGCCAAAGCAGCTTCGGTAACGGCACGGGCGCAGTCGTCGGCAACTTCGGCAGCTTGTACAACAGCTTCAAACACCCCCGTATGACCCACCATATCGGTGTTGGCAAAGTTTAAACAAACAAAGTCGACTTCTTCCTTCTCCAGCTCAGGAATGATTGCATTCCGGATGTCGTAGGCCGACATGGCAGGTTTCTGATCATACGTTTTTACCGGTATTGTAATCTCTACACCCCGGTCATCTCGAATAACCACTTCTTTCGGCGATGGGCACAATAGTCTTTTTTCACCCAAAAACGGTTCTTCACGCCCCCCCGAAAAGAAGAACGTCACATGCGGGTATTTTTCCGTTTCGGCAATCCGTATCTGTTTCCGGCCTACTCCTGCAATGACTTCGCCAAGTGTATTGCTAAGGTTATCTTTATCGAAAATGACGTTTACGCCTACGAAATCGCTGTCGTAGTTGGTCATGGTGATGTACTCCAGATTGAGTTTCTTCATGCCCTGTTCCGGGAAGTCTTTCTGGGTCAATGCCTGGGTGATTTCGCGGCCCCGGTCGGTGCGGAAGTTAAAACAAAGCACTACATCGCCTTCTTCGATAACGGCGACTGGCGACCCATTGGCTTTGGCCACAATGATTGGCTTCACAAACTCATCGGTCACGTCGGCATCGTAGGATGCCTGCAGGGCTTCTGTAACATCGGTCGCGGCCACTTTTTTGCCTTCGCCGTGTACCATTGCATCGTAAGCAACCTTAACCCGCTCCCAGCGATTATCGCGGTCCATGGCATAATACCGACCAATCACGCTGGCAACCTGCCCGGTCGTAGCGGCCATATGCGCTTGCAAATCGGCTAAATAATTAACGCCACCCTTAGGGTCAGTGTCGCGCCCGTCTGTAAAGGCATGAACAAACACGTCTGTCAGGTTGTGGGCGTGAGCAATGGACAATAACCCTTTCACATGCTCAATGTGGGCGTGAACACCCCCATCAGATACCAGTCCGATGAAATGGATTTTCTTACCGTTGGTTTTGGCGTAGTTCAGGGCATCAACCAGAACTGGCTCCTTATCAAGCGTATGCTCCTCAACGGCCTTGTTCACCTTAACCAAATCCTGATAAACTACCCGACCGGCACCCAGATTCATGTGGCCCACTTCGGAATTGCCCATCTGACCCGCCGGAAGCCCAACTGCCAGCCCCGACGCTTCGAGTGTGCTGTTGGGATACTTAGGATACAGGGAGTTCATGAAGGGCGTGCGGGCGGCTGCAATAGCCGACACCTCCGGCTTAAGCGGGATACCCCAGCCGTCGAGAATAATGAGTATGACTTTTTTGTCCATAGTTTCAATGAGTGAATTGCGAATGAGTGAATGAGTGAATAGTATGCGGCAGCTATTCGCTCATTCGCAATTCACTCATTCGCTCATTGATTAAGATACGTTAGCAATTGTCGGCAGCAGCGCAGGGCAATCTGATAGATTTCTTCAAACACTTCGGGTCCTTCGTAATAAGGGTCAGGCACGTTGGGTTGGTCGCTCACGTCCGGGTCGAATTCGCGGAGCAGAAAAATCATGTCGTTTGAATACAAACCTGTACTGCGGTAATTAAGTTTTTCGATGGCTTCGAGGTTCATTTCATCCATCGCCACAAAATAATCGAACTGCGCCAGGTCGTCGCCAGTGAGCCTCCGGGCGCGGTGCGTCAGCGTCAGGCCGTGTTCGAGGGCGTTTTCGCGGGTTCGGCGGTCGGGTAACTGACCAATATGGTAGGAGGCCGTTCCTGCTGAATCACAGCTAATTTTCCCGTCCAGACCAGCCTCGGTCACTAACTGCCTAAACACACCCTCCGCCACCGGCGACCGGCAAATATTGCCATAACAAACGAAGAGAACGTTAAGCATAATGATGAATTATAAATGATGAATGATGAATGATAGGCCATACCAGTTATGGAGTAGGCTTTATCATTCATCATTTATAATTACTTTTCCAACGGTTCATTCTGCTCATCGACAATCACGAATACGTCTTCTTCGGGTCGTTTCATCAGGTATTTTTCGCGGGCGAATTTCTCGCGTAAGCGATCATTACCGAGTAATTCCCGGCGTTCTTTCTGAACCGCTTTGATTTGCGCCTGATAAAATTTAGCGTCCTCGTCCAGTTCATACAGCTTCCATCGATTTCGGATCTGAGTTGGCAGATCGTTCGTGTCGAAGAACGTAATCCAAACCAGCAATCCTAAGCCGGTAGCGACGTAGAAATTGCGAAGCCGATGGAGGAGTTTCTGGAGCATGGAGCAGGGAGCAGGAAAAATTACTTATTAACCTCGCTCCCTGCTAAAATTTAAGTCCGGGGAAATAGGCCGTTTCGCCTAATTCCTCTTCAATACGAAGCAGTTGGTTGTATTTCGCCATGCGGTCGGAACGCGAAGCCGAGCCGGTTTTAATCTGACCCGTATTGAGGGCAACGGCGAGGTCGGCAATGGTCGAGTCCTCGGTTTCGCCCGACCGGTGCGACATCACACTCTTGTAGGAGTTCCGCTTGGCCAGATTAACCGCGTCGATGGTTTCGGTCAGCGAACCAATCTGGTTGACCTTCACCAGAATCGCATTGGCAATGCCTTTATCGATACCTTCCTGAAGGCGCGTCACGTTGGTCACGAACAGGTCGTCGCCCACAAGTTGAACGTTCTTGCCTTTCAGTTCATCAGTATGGGTTTTCCAACCTGCCCAGTCGTCTTCGGCCATGCCGTCTTCAATCGACAGGAGCGGATATTTATTTACCCAGTCTTTCCAGAAACCGGCCATTTCCGATGAGGTCAGTTTGTCGCCGGTCGATTTTTTGAAGTAATAAACACCAGCTTCGGCATCGTAGAACTCCGACGATGCGGCATCCATGGCAATCCAGACATCTTCGCCGGGCCGATAGCCCGCTTTCTCAATGGCCTGAATGATGGTTTGAATTGCCTCCTCGTTCGACTTGATATTCGGCGCAAAACCGCCTTCGTCGCCTACATTAGTAGCAAGGCCCATTTTCTTCAAGACGCCCTTGAGCGTATGGAAGATCTCGGTACCCATCCGCAGCGCTTCTGAAAAACTTGGCGCATTGGCGGGCATTACCATAAACTCCTGGAAGTCAATGGAATTGTCGGCGTGCGAGCCACCATTCAAAATGTTCATCATCGGCACGGGCAGCGTGTTGGCATTTACGCCACCAATGTACCGATAGAGCGGCAAACCTGCTTCCTGAGCAGCCGCTTTAGCTACGGCCAGCGAAACGCCCAGAATAGCATTGGCTCCTAAACTGCCTTTGTTGGGTGTGCCGTCCAGTTCGAGCATGATTTTGTCGATGATGCTTTGCTCGAAAACCGACACCCCGACCAACTCCGGGAAAATCAATTCGTTGACGTTGGAAACAGCTTTCAGAACGCCCTTGCCAACATATACCTTTGGGTCATTGTCGCGAAGTTCAACCGCTTCGTGTGTTCCGGTCGATGCGCCCGATGGCACGGCGGCCCGGCCCAGATAGCCATTTTCGGTACGGATGTCCACTTCAACCGTTGGATTACCACGTGAATCCAGAATCTGCCGGGCATGAATGCTTTGTATGGTACTCATTGCAAAGAATAAGAAGGGTGAACAATAAAATAGGTATCGGTCCGGCGCACCGGTTTATGGGGTGTAGCTCCCAGGGGATTGGGTTAGCCAGCTTACCAGCCGCAAAGTAACGAAATACCCGCCAAAACATCAGAACAGAAACCCGAAAAGCCTGTTTATTAGTGAGTGACCTTCTGATAAATTAAAGGTCTATACATTCCTGAAACGGAAGTTATCAGAAATTTTTGTCTATTTGTGTGCTCGTAAAGCACCACTAAACCAATCTCACCTATGCGAGGGCTACTGTATTTTCTCTTGTTTTTATTAGTTGTATTCGGTGTACTCTACGCACTCACCGGCTGGAGTTACAGCGACGGCGAACGCGCCGGAACCGTCTCTAAATTCAGTCGCCGGGGTTTTGTCTTTAAAACCTATGAGGGCGTTTTGAACGTGGGCGGGTTTTCAGGCGAAACCGGTTCGCTAACTCCGCAGTATTTCGATTTTTCGGTGAAAGACGATGTCGTCGCTACGCAAATCACCCAGGCCGTGAAGACGGGGCAGCGCGTGACGCTGCATTACGAAGAAAAAATCCTGAAACTCCCCTGGAATGGCGAAACCAAATACTACATTACCCAGGTAGAAGTTGTTGGCCCACCCGTGCGCCCCTACGGCGACGGGTCCACTTATCCAGGCTATCAGCCCGCCCAGCCGCAGCAGGTTCAGCCGCAGCAGCCACAAACTCAGCCTCAGTCGTCGGCCCCGGTTGAGCAACCGGCCCCTGCCGATTCGACGCTGTAAGCTAAAATCTGTAAAAAGCCCGTCTATGGCCCTATTTTGGCGCTAATTGACGGGTCTTTTTTAGCCTGGTTTTTTTATTGAAAATCACCCGCAAAAAGCCCTGTCTATTTTCAAAAACGGTTTGGTAATTTGCCCATTTTTGGGTAATTTTATCTGTTTAAACAACCATCCTAACATGGCAAAATCAGATACGGCGCAAGCCATAGCATCTGCTAATGACAGTAAATTAAAAGCTCTTCAGACAACCATCGAGAAACTGGATAAAGCGTTTGGCAAAGGCACGGTTATGCGCCTGAGCGAAACCAAAGTTGTCGACGTTCCCGTTATTTCGACTGGCTCACTGGGGCTGGATTTAGCCCTCGGCATCGGCGGGTTACCGCGTGGTCGGGTCGTGGAAATTTATGGCCCTGAATCGTCGGGTAAAACGACCCTGACGTTACACGCCATTGCCGAAGCACAAAAAGCAGGGGGCCTGGCCGCGTTTATCGATGCCGAACATGCCTTCGATCGGACCTATGCCGAAAAACTTGGTATTGATGTTAAGAATCTGCTCATTTCACAGCCCGACAACGGCGAACAAGCCCTCGAGATTGCAGAGCATCTGATTAGCTCCGGCGCTATCGACATTATTGTTATCGACTCGGTTGCCGCGCTCGTGCCTAAAGCAGAGATTGAAGGTGAAATGGGCGAAAGCAAAATGGGTTTGCAAGCCCGTCTGATGTCGCAGGCATTGCGGAAGCTAACGGGTACGATCAATAAAACCGGCTGCTGCTGCATTTTTATTAACCAGTTGCGCGAAAAAATCGGGGTCATGTTCGGTAACCCCGAAACCACAACGGGCGGTAACGCGCTAAAATTCTATGCGTCAGTTCGACTTGATATTCGTCGTATTGGCCAGATTAAAGAAGGAGCCGATAACATTGTGGGTAACCGCACTAAGGTGAAAGTCGTGAAAAACAAACTCGCGGCTCCTTTCAAAGTTGTTGAGTTCGACATTATGTATGGACAAGGCATCTCTAAAGTTGGCGAAATCCTCGACCTGGCCGTTGAGATGGAGATTGTCAAAAAATCAGGTTCGTGGTTCTCGTATGGCACCAGCCGCTTAGCGCAGGGTCGCGATGCAGTGAAAGAATTACTGCTCGACAACCCCGAACTGATGGCCGAACTGGAAGGAAAAATCAGAGCAAAAATTTCGGAGGATGACGATGCACTGCTTGACCCGGCCCTTGCTACCGATGCTGCCGCTGACGATGACAGCTTACTTGATGATTAATTTCTGAAGTGGTAGACTTTTTCTATTGAGAAAGGGCAGGCGTAAATGCCTGCCCTTTTCGTTTACTGTTTATATAGCCCGTTACTTCCTTTCAACTTCGTAGCAAACCGTCCATTCTTAATTTGAAAGGTATCAGGACCTGTGGTTTTCTTCCGCTTGTCGGGAATCATCGTTATACTGAATGTGCCTTTAATGTCGCCGGATAGGCTATCGAAGGACTCAATGGAGAGCCAGGTTGCTACGCCATTCAGGGGTTTGTAGATACCCCAGGGCAATTCTTCTGTTGTTGCGGTGAAGGTGCTTCCAATGGTATCGGTGCCGCAGTACAATGACTGGTAATCCACTTTAAACCGAACTGACACACCCGGCTTTTTGGGCACGTTCAATAAAGTTAACGACGTCAGTTTCTCGCCGTTGCTGGCAAACTCGGTAATGAACAGGTCGAATTTATGTTGCGTACAGGGTGCGCGGGAAGCAGCCGCAATCCGGGCGTTTTGTAAAGGTTGACCCTGGCGAAGGGCGGAAACTTCGCCCCAATACTGGTCAGAATACATACCCGGAAGCTGAGGCACTATAGCTTGTGGCGTTGTGCAGTGGATCAATCCCGTTACAATCAGAACCAGTATGAGTATATGTCGCATAGCTGTCAACCGAAATCTAAATTGAGTAGACAGTAGACGAGTTACTATCAAGAAGGCCACTTCTATCATTAAGAGATAGAAACGGGCAGCCAGTTTATCAAAAATACTCTATTGATTATCAGCTTATTATCAGGGCTGACTAACTGGGCTTAAGAAAACAAAAAACGGCAACCCATACACAAATGGGTTGCCGTATCTACCTGTTATAGTTAACTGACCAGCTAAAGATTGCTGGCGCCTGATGTTAATTTACCGGGTTTCAAGCGGTACAAACTCCCGCAGGGTTGCACCGGTGTAAATCTGGCGCGGGCGACCAATCGGCTCTTTCTGCTCGCGCATTTCCTTCCACTGAGCAATCCAGCCCGGCAGTCGGCCAATGGCGAACATCACCGTAAACATGTTGGTTGGAATACCCAGCGCCCGGTAAATAATGCCCGAATAGAAGTCGACGTTTGGATAAAGTTTGCGCGATACGAAGTAGTCGTCGTGCAGGGCAGCTTCTTCCAGGCCTTTGGCAATTTCGAGAACAGGGTCATTTACGCCCAGTTTGCTTAGCACATCGTCGGCGGCTTTCTTGATGATTCGGGCGCGGGGGTCAAAATTTTTGTAGACCCGATGGCCAAAGCCATACAGCCGGAAACCCGTTGTTTTGGCGTTTTTGGCCATATCGACGTACTTCGACACGTCGCCCCCGTCGGCTTTGATGTCTTCAAGCATTTCGATGACTTCCTGATTGGCCCCGCCGTGCAATGGCCCCCACAACGCACTAATACCCGATGAAATAGACGAATAGATATTGGCCTGCGACGAACCCACGAGCCGCACGGTTGAGGTCGAGCAGTTTTGTTCATGGTCGGCATGAAGAATCAGCAGTACATTCAGGGCTTCGGTCACGACCGGATCGACCTTGTAGTCCTCGACTGGCAGCGAGAACATCATATTCAGAAAGTTCGGAATATAGCCGAGGTGATTTTTGGGATAATTGGCTGGATGGCCCAGTGACCGCTTATACGACCAGGTTGCAATGGTGGGTAGTTTGGCCAATAGCCGGATAATGTGTAAGTCGGTCTTATCCTCTTTGTCACTCTCTAAATCAGGGTAGAATGCACTCATCGCACTCACCAGCGATGATAACACGCCCATTGGGTGAGCATTGACCGGAAAGCCGTCGAAAATTTTCCGCATATCCTCGTTCACTAATGTGTGCCGACGGATGGCATTTTCAAACTGGGCAAACTGGTCTTTGGTCGGCAACTCGCCGTAGATAAGCAAATAGGCAACTTCCAGAAAGGAGGCTTTCGCGGCCAGGTCTTCAATCGAATAGCCCCGGTATTGGAGGATACCCTGTTCACCATCTAAAAACGTAATGGCACTTTTGGTAGCACCGGTGTTTTTATACCCCCGGTCTAAGGTCACGTAGCCAGTCTGATCACGTAGATTTGAGATGTCGAAGGCTTTTTCATGCTCGGTTCCCTCCAGCGTAGGGAATGAATAGGACTTGCCATCGACGGTTAATTCAGCGGAGTTTGCCATACAAAAAACAGGGTAGAGTTAATCAGAGGTGGCGAAATTAGCCCAAAAATCCAAACTACAGATGAAATTGTATTAAAAATGCCGTATTACGTTTGTATTACGTTGGAACTGCTCAATTACACGATAAGTTTTTTGGTTATCGTTTGTAGAAAACTCCTCCTTTCATAACTACCCTAATTCGATGCAAATTGGCAATTAGCTGGCTCGGATCGCCCTCTACCGCCACCAGATCGGCCAGTAAGCCCGGCCGAAGACGTCCCCGGTCGGTGAGGTGAAACACATCGGCATTTACCGACGTAGCCGAACGCAGCACATCAATGGGTTTCATTCCATAATCGACCATCATGATCAATTCGCGGGCGTTATCGCCATGACGGAATACGCCCACATCACCCCCGGCGCAGATTATCACGCCCGCATCCAACGCCTGTTTAAACGTCACTCGTTTTTGTGTAATCCGCTCGGGTTCAGGCTCCTGGCCTTTCTTCCAGCCACGATACTGACTGACAGCATCGCCAGCCGCCAGTGTGGGGCAGAGCGCAGTACCCTGCTTTTTCATGAGCGCGAAAATTTCTGGTGTTCCGGCATCGCCATGCTCAATGGTTTCGCAACCGCCCAGAATGGCCCGGCGCATGCCTTCTGCCGTGCTGGCATGAGCTACCACCGCCCGGCCGCTGCTTTTAGCAACGTCGACAATGAGTTTGATTTCGTCAATGGTATACGTCGGACGGGCTTCGGCCATTAATCCCCAGCGATAGTCAGCATAGATTTTTATGGCATCAGCTCCTTTGCCAATCTGCCGCCGAACCGTTTGCACCAGCGCATCGTGTCCGTCGGCTTCTTCGGCTCCCTGCGGCACGTCGATATCAGGACTGAATCCTTTTGGGGCGTAGCTGCCTGTAGCGATAAGCGCCCGCGTAACGATGATCATGCGCGGACCGGGGATAATGCCCTGATTGATGGCCTGTTTCAGACCCACATCGTCGTAGTCGGCACCTTCCGTGCCCAGATCGCGCACGGTCGTAAAACCCGCCAGCAGCGTCTTTTGGGCGTGAACCGTTGCCCGCGCTACCCGCAGCGACCGGGCTTCTTTGAGCACCTGATCATCCCAGGGAGTTTCGTTATAGGGATGCAGGAGTAAATGGGAATGCCCTTCAATCAGGCCGGGCAGCAGGGTTGTACCTTTCAGTTCTACCACTTCGGCGCCATTGGCTGGAACAGTTACGGCTGGCCCTACGGCGTCGATTTTATCACCCTTTACACGCACCACCCAGCCTACATGAATCGTCTCGCCGTCGAAAACGCGGTCGGGTTTAAGCAGGTAGTTTGGTTGAGCAGTGATTACCACACTTGCCCAAAGAGTCATGCAAAGCGTTACCAGGTATCTCATTGGCGACGTGGTTTATTTTGGAAGCGATCAACCGTGCTTTTTCCGAAGACCAAAACCACCAATCCCGGCAGTAAAATCGCCCCGGCCCGAAAGCCTGCACCAGTGAGTTTGTAAATGCCCGTATTGTACTGCGTACAACTCTGAACTAAATAATAAACGGAAGCTGCCAGCAAGGAAACGGTAAGGCTCATCGCAAGGGGTTGGCTCAATCGCTTAGCCAGCCAGGTTAGTAGTATGGATATACCAACGACTACCGAAACCGTTCCAATTGCCTTCGGAAACGTTTCGATAGTCGTATAATCAAAAAAGAAAACCCCAGCCTGACCAATCAGATTGGGGTGCGCCAACAGCCAGCCATCCAGAACGACCAGCACGAGGAGTAATACGTAAAAGAAGGTGTTACGCATGAACTAATTACGTTTCAGATTCAGTAAGATAAGCGAAAATAAGCGATTTCAGGCTTGCGAAAAGCCCGGCAGCAAATCCAGCGGTTTTTTGTAAATTTACCCTAAAACGCCAAAGAAGTATGGAAAGCGCACTATTGGAGCAGGAAGACGTTGACCTTATTCGTATTCCCATGTCGAAAGCGGCATTTATGAACTGGAATCCAGACGACGGTTTCCTGTATGAATACGACAACGGCTTTGCCGAGCAAACCACAGGTATGAAGAATAAAGAACTCCACATTATCAGCAACATTCAGGATAAGTTTGCAACAACACAAATTTCGCGTGAACGGGCTAAATTATTTGAAGAAGCTGATGTGTGGGTGAGTAATTCGCAGAAACGAATCCCGGACATGGCTTTGTTCACCCGTCAGCAAGTCTTGGATGCCGCGAACGATAGTGAGCCTATTCCGGCGTTTGTCGTTGAACTAATTTCACCTTCTGACAAAGCCGATAAGATTGAAACGAAAGTTATTGAGTATTTCAAGGCTGGCGTGCAGGTAATCTGGCACGTTTTTCCGGCCCTGCGAATGGTCCGGGTTTTCACCTCCATTAAGAGCAATACGACGTATTTTGAAACCGACAGTTTTAACGCGGCTCCTGCCCTGCTCGATTTGCAAATGACTGTTGATGAAGTGTTTGCCCGGTAATCATTTCACAAACGCTACCCCCCCAACTCCACCTTCAGAAACTTACCGGTATAGCTTCCCTTCACTGTTGCCACTTTTTCGGGCGTGCCTTCAGCAATGATGTAGCCACCTTTATTGCCGCCTTCGGGGCCGAGATCGATGAGGTGATCGGAGACTTTAATGACGTCGAGGTTGTGTTCAATAATCAGGACGGTGTTGCCCTTATCAGCGAGTTTGTTAAGCACGTCGAGCAGGTGAGCGATGTCCTGAAAGTGCAGGCCGGTGGTCGGTTCATCAAGGATATACATCGTTTTGCCGGTGTCTTTCTTCGACAATTCTTCGGCGAGTTTTACCCGTTGCGCTTCGCCACCCGACAGCGTGGTGGCATGTTGACCGAGGGTAATATAGCCTAAGCCGACATCGTTCAGGGTCGTTACTTTCCGCAGGATTTTGGGTTGACTGGCAAAGAAATCCAGTGACTGTTCAACGGTCATGTCGAGCACGTCGGCAATGGATTTGCCTTTGAAGCGAACCTCCAGCGTTTCGCGGTTGAAGCGTTTGCCCTTGCAGGTTTCGCATATGACGTGAACGTCGGGCAGAAACTCCATTTCGATTTTCTTCATGCCTGCCCCTTCACAACCTTCGCAACGGCCGCCTTTCACATTGAACGAGAACCGACCGGGTTTATACCCGCGAATTTTAGCTTCGGGCAGTTCGGCAAACAGCGTCCTGATTTCTGAAAACATCCCCGTATACGTTGCCGGGTTCGAGCGGGGCGTGCGACCAATGGGCGACTGATCGACCTCGATCACTTTATCTAAATACTCCAGCCCTTCGACTGTTTTGAAGGGTAGGGGCTCCCGCTTCGATTTATAAAAATGGCGATTCAGCACCGGAAACAGCGTTTCGTGAATTAGCGATGATTTGCCGCTGCCCGACACACCCGTGATGGTAACCATACGGCCAAGCGGCAGTTTCAGTGTTACGTTTTTCAGATTATGGCCCGTTGCATTCTTGATTATCAAAAACTTACCATTACCTATGCGCCGTTCGGCGGGCACGTCGATGTTTCGACGACCGCTTAGATAATCGGCGGTGGTGCCGCCATTTTTCAGAAACTCCTCGGGCGTTCCAACACTAACAACCTGCCCGCCATGCCGCCCTGCACCGGGGCCAATGTCGAGAATATAGTCTGATTCGAGCATCATTTCCTTGTCGTGTTCAACAACCAGAACGGTGTTACCCAAATCGCGCAGATTCTTCAGCGAATCAATTAGTTTGACATTGTCGCGCTGGTGCAGACCAATGCTCGGCTCGTCCATAATGTACAGTACGCCAACTAATTGCGTCCCAATCTGCGTAGCTAATCGAATGCGCTGCGCTTCCCCTCCCGACAGTGTTCGCAGGGGACGGTCGAGCGTAAGGTAGTCCAGACCAATATCGAGCAGAAAGCCGATGCGCTTGCGGATTTCTTTCAGAATTTCTTTCGCGATGATGTTCTGCCGGTCGGTCAGGCGGGTTTCCAGCCCGGTGAACCAAACAACCAGTTCCGAAATATCCATGCGGGCCAGTTCAGAAATGTTTTTCTGGTCCATCCTGAAATACAGCGATTCTTTTTTCAGCCGCGCTCCTTCGCATTCGGGGCAGGTTTTCACGACCATAAAGTCCTTGAGCCACTCCTGAATTTTATCGGTGCTATTTTCCTGCTGCCGCTTCAGAAAATTGACTATTCCTTCAAACTTGAACGAATAGTAATCCTCGCCGGGGTATTTCTTCGACGGAACCGTCGCTTCATCTTCCGTACCATGCATGAGCGCGTGCAGCAAATCAGCCGGAAATTTAGTGACGGGCGTCGTGAGGTTAAGCTTGTATTTTTTCAGAATAACTTCAATTTCCTTGAAAATCCACAACTCGCGGTACTCGCCCAGGGGCGCAATGGCTCCCCGACTGATACTCAGCGATTTATCAGGAATGACGGATTCTTCGGTAATTTCTTCCACCACACCTAAGCCATTGCAAACCGGGCAGGCCCCATAAGGTGAGTTGAACGAAAATGAGTTCGGCGACGGCTCATCGTAGCTGATGCCTGATTCGGGGTCCATCAGGTTCTGCGAAAAATACACCAGCGTTCCGGCCCCGTCGAGCATCTGCATTGCACCTTTGCCCTGCCGAAGCGCCGTTTGCACCGACTGACTCAACCGATACCGGTCTTCGGATTTCGGGACGAGCCGGTCGATGACGATTTCGATGTCATGGATTTTGTAGCGGTCCAACTGCATCTTCGGCACAATATCCTGCACCACGCCATCTACCCGAACTTTGGTGTAGCCGGTTTTGGCAATCTGCACAAACAGTTCGCGGTAATGGCCTTTGCGGCTTCTGATAACCGGAGCCAGCAAGGTCAGTTTTTGCCCGGCATACTGCTCCAGAATGGTGTCAATGATCTGATCCTGCGACTGCCGTTCCATTTTGCGGCCTGTCAAATAGGAAAAGGCCTCCCCCGCGCGGGCATAAAGCAGCCGAAGGAAGTCATAAATCTCAGTGGTTGTGCCGACCGTTGAGCGGGGATTTTTGGAGGTCGTTTTCTGCTCAATGGAAATTACCGGGCTAAGACCGTTGATCTTGTCTACGTCGGGCCGTTCCATGTCGCCAATGAACGAGCGGGCGTAGGCCGAAAAGCTCTCCATATAGCGTCGCTGTCCCTCAGCGTAAATAGTATCGAATGCCAGCGACGACTTGCCGCTACCGCTAATACCCGTCACGACCACCAGTTTATTGCGGGGGATGGTAACGTCGATGTTTTTGAGGTTGTGTTCACGGGCACCGAGGACTTCAATGTGGTCGTACCCCGTCAGGTCGATATCGGTAAGTAATGGCTTCTCTTCAGTCGTCACGCTGGCATTGGCTTATTCTAAAGAACAACGTAAAACGGGTAGGTGTAGTTTCCGGCGGGACGACTGGTTTTACCAATAGAACTTATTGCAAATTGTGTATATTTAGCTGTACTGCCTGTAGTATGACCGTTACCACCGGCCTGGATAACCCGGATTAAAGCCATAACGGCCTATCATCAGCTCACAGTACCCACCCGGTCAATTCATCGCCGAAACGCTGCCTGTGTCTCCCAATTAGTTACGTGTATTGCTTCCTGCCTTGACCGGGCAAACTACCCATCCACCTATTCAGGATAAACTCAAAGAAAAAGTAAACAGCAAATTAGTTAACAGGAAAACCACTCGTTCGCCATTGGCATTTCGGCAGTCGTTCAATCAATTGTCCGCTCATTAGCCAGGAAATGACTACAACAATCTGAGATCAGGCTAAGCGAATAAACCCTGGCCTGTAGACCTTTACATGCACTACCCCCGGCAGTATCGTGCGCCATGCAGCCAGCGATGAATCTTTGGCGACCGCAACCTCTCACAGGTCTTCGGCGCTGCCATTGTTACTTGATTTTTACCAAAAAAGTACACAAACATGATTTTAGTAACAGGCGCTACGGGCCATTTAGGAAAGGCAGTAATCCAAACTCTGCTTCAAAAAACATCAGCCAGGCAAATAGTGGCATTTGTGCGTGATGAGCATAAAGCCGCTGATTTAACCGAAAAAGGAGTGAATATACGAGTGGGTACCTACGATGATACAGCCTCGCTCGACAGGGCCATGCAGGGGGTTGAAAAGGTCCTGCTCATATCCGGTGGTGATGCGGATAATGCCGTTGAGCAACACCAGAATGTCGTGAATGCCGCTAAAAAGGCGGGCGTTCACTGTATTGCCTACACCAGTCGATGTTTGAAAGATAGAAACACGTTAGTCAATCAGTTGATGCAACGTCACTTTCAGACGGAGGATTACATCAGGGAGAGTGGGTTGAACTACGTCCTGTTTCGCAATATCCTGTACATGGATACCCTTCCGCAGTTCGTGGGACAAAATGTGTTTGAAACAGGCATCAACCTGCCAGCCGGTCAGGGAAAAGTATCCTTTGCTCTGAGAAGTGATATGGGAGAAGCCATGGCGAATGTATTAATAGAGGATAGCTGCGCCAATAAGATCTACAACTTCACAGGGGGTGAGGCCTATTCGTTTGACGATGTGGCGGCTACGCTGACCGACTTATCCGGCAAGAAGGTAAACTATACGCCCGTTGAACAATCCGCCTTTGAGGCACAGATGAAGGTACGTGGCGTAGCTGACCTGATGATTCAGCGGGTCTTAGGTTTTGTAACCGACATAAAAAACGGGCAGGAAGAAGAAATAAGCGATGACCTGAGCTATAGCCTCGGCCGAAAACCGGCGTCGCTCAAAGAAGGGTTAAAAGCTTTTTACAATTTATAAAGAAAAGGGAAAGACCATAAAGAAGGCCAGCAGACTTGTTGGCCTTCTTTAGTCAATCTCAGCCAGGATTTACATTGACGGACGTTAAAACCAGACCGCTGCGATGCACCGTCGAACGACCGATGGCTTGCTCCATGATGTCCGTAGCTTCCTGCATCGAGTAGGCGAACCCGCTGGCGTTATTGCTCAGTCATATGGGTTAATCAGTGCGTTCAATAATAACGGCATAACCCATTCCTACCCCTACACACATGGTTGCTAAGCCATACCGCTTCTGTTGATGACGTAGTTCCAGTGCCAGCGTCTGTAGCAGCCGGGTCCCGGACATACCCAGCGGATGACCAAGCGCAATAGCCCCACCGTTTGGATTGATGCGGGGGTCGTTGTCGGCCATACCGAGTTGCCGGATGCAGGCCAGCGACTGGGCCGCAAAGGCTTCGTTAAGTTCAATCACGTCGATGTCGGTCAGTCGCAAACCAGCTTTTTGCAGCACTTTTTGCGTGGCCGGAACCGGGCCAATGCCCATAATACGCGGTTCGACGCCGACGACGGCGGAGGCCACAATCCTGGCTCTGGGGGTTAACTGGTGACGCTTTATGGCCGCTTCGCTGGCGATGAGCATGGCAGCCGCCCCGTCGTTCAGTCCCGCAGCGTTGCCCGCTGTTACGCTTCCGTCTTTTTTAAAGGCAGGTTTCAGGCTGGCCAGCACCTCCAGCGACGTTTGTGGTTTCACGAATTCATCAGTCTCAAAAATCGTAGTTAGCCCTTTCTTCGCCGGGATTTCTACGCCGATGATTTCCTCGGACAACCGACCCGATTGTTGCGCTTTGGTGGCTTTCTGCTGGGACGTATACGCAAACAAATCCTGGTCCTCGCGGCTGATGTGGTACAGCTCAGCCAGATTCTCAGCCGTTACGCCCATCGCATCCGTGCCGTACAGGTCCTGCATTTTGGGATTGATAAATCGCCAGCCAAAGCTGGAATCGAACATCTGGGCATCGTTCCCAAAGGGTTTCGATGTTTTGGAAATGACCCACGGGCCACGCGTCATGTGCTCCATGCCACCGGCAATAAACACCTCACCATCGCCCGCTTTGATAGCCCGATTGGCATGAATCACCGCCGACATCCCCGACGAACACAGGCGGTTGACCGTTTCGCCGGGCACCGACGGGGGTAAACCGGCCAGCAACAGCGCCATTCGGGCTACGTTCCGGTTGTCTTCCCCCGCCTGATTGTGGCACCCCAGTATCACATCGTCAATTGCGTCGGCTGAAAGTGAGGGATTGCGTCTGAGTAACTCCCGAATCGGCAGCGCAGCCAGGTCGTCGGCCCGGACGGTGGAAAGACTGCCCCCAAAACTACCAATTGGGGTGCGGATGGCGTCAATGATGAATGCGCTCATAATGATTTCGGATTGGGAATTAATAGAACGCTGATTGTTATGATTTATATGGTTAATCATGATTCATCTTAAAAATCATGACAATCAGCGTTCCATCAATCCAGAATGGCAAAATTCGCAGTTGTCTTCGCCTGTACTTCTTCCAGCGTAGCACCCGGCATGAGTTCCAGCAAGGTTAACTGACCGTCCGGGTAAGCGAATACGGCCAGGTCTGTAATGACTATATCGACCACGCCCGTTGCCGTTAGTGGGAGTGTACATTGGGGAACAATCTTGGACGAACCATCGGGATTAACATGGGTCATCGTAATAATCAGCCGTTTGGCCCCCTTCGCTAAATCCATCGCGCCCCCAACGCCTAATAAGGGTTTTCCGGGAACGGCCCAGTTCGCTAAGTTGGCCGCTTCGTCTACTTCCAGACCGCCCATAATGGCAACGTCGACATGCCCGCCCCGAATCATGGCAAACGAATCGGCACTGTCGAAATAGCTGCTTCCCCGTAAGGCCGTAACCGGAATTTTCCCGGCATTGACCGGATAATTCATCGCTCCCCCGCCATCGACCGGAACCGGCCCAACGCCCAGCATACCATTTTCGGTATGCAAAATGATGCCGTGCTCATCGGAAATCAGGTCGGCCACTAAGGTCGGAATGCCGATGCCCAGATTGACCACATCGCCTTTTTTTAGTTCAGCTAAGGCTCGCCGGGCCATGTTCATCCTGACCTCGTCTACCTTCTTTGAACTCGACACCGAAGCCGAACTGCCCAAATCGTCCAGCGTCAGGGTTGCCTGCACTAAGTAATCGACGAAGCAGCCGGGCGTATGCACCGCTTCCGGCGCGATTTGCCCGACCGGGACAATTTCTTCTACCTCGGCAATGACGATGTCAGCAGCCGTAGCCATCGCCTTGTTGAAGTTGTTCTCCGTCATCCGGTATTGCAGATTGCCCGCCGTATCGGCCCGCCAGGCGCGTACAAAGGCCACATTACCCCGGATACTTTTGACGAACACCTGCTCGGCGCCATCAATGACTTTCGTTTCACGACCCTGAGCCAGTGGCGTTCCGGCTGATGTAGGCGTGTAGAAACCACCAATACCAGCCCCGCCCGCCCGAATCGCTTCGGCCAGTGTGCCCTGTGGCAATAATTCATAGGCAACCTGACCACTTTGAGCGGCTTTCACCGCATCGGGGTTAGAAGTAAAAAAGGACCCAATCATTTTTTTGAGTTGACCATTTCGTAGCAAACGTCCCCCACCGAGGCCCACTTCGCCCGTATTGTTACCGACAAAGGTGAGGTCTTTGGTCCCGGTTTCGGCCAGGGCGTGCATCAGGTGAACGGGGTTGCCCGTCATGCCGAAGCCGCCCTGTAGGAGTGTATCACCGTCTTTGACCAAAGCGGCTGCCTGCTGAACGGTTAGTTGAGGTACTGTTTTCATAAACGAATCAATAATGCAGCCCTTCGGCATACTTGAACAGGGCGTAGCCGGGGCCTTCTAAATTGCCCGGCACGTCGGTTTTCTGGGTTTGCACAACAGCCTCCGAAACGGGCGTTGTAAACGGCATTTTCCCCGTCGGCTTGAACGTACCCGTCACAATGTCTAAGAGGGCATCGGTAGTGGTGCCGAACGTGGCGATTACGCCTTTAATCCGGCCCTGCGTGGTAGCGTTATACACCTCGTCAATCACCCAGGGATTAGTGTAGTTGATAGCCAGAATGGTTGGTTTTTTCGCCGTGAGCGCGTTGATGTAGGCCACATCGACCTGATTCTTAGACAGCGACAGGTAAATCGGCGACCCGTCGGACGCAAACAGCGGCTTACTGCCGGGCGTAATCCAAAGCAGCACGACGTCGGCCTCTTCGGGGGTTTTCACAAACTCCAGGTTGTGTTTTTTAGCCTCATCGGCATACACCTTGCTGGCACTCGCTGCCGGATTAGGCGTAGCCACAGCACCCGGTCTGGAGGGACTTTGTTGATAATACGATTCAAAATAAACCTTCGTTTTGGGCTTTAGTGGCAGCGTTTTGGTCTCGTTTCGCAGAAGCACAATGGATTTCCGCATGGCTGCGTCGGCCCGCGCCTGAAACTGGGCACTACCCACAATCCGCTCGGCGGCATCCTCATCGACGTAGGGGTTTTCAAACAGGCCGAGGTCGAATTTTTCCAGCAGTAACCGCATCACGGAGTCGTCGATGAGTTTACGGTCAACCATGCCGGTGCGTACTGTTTCGAGGAGTTTGGCTGGGTCGGCGGTGCCTGAATAGAGGTTTACACCCGCTTCGAGGGTTCGTTTGTAGCGTTCGGTAACAGACAGGTTCTCGGCCCCCCAGGGCATCATTTCGATAGGCCCCGTATCGGAGTTGATGATGCCCGTGAAGCCCAGTTCGTTCCGCAGCAAATCCTGAATCACGCCCTTGTTGTAAGCGTAGGCAATCTTTTCGTATTTGGTATCTAACGGTAATGAGTAGTAGGGCATGATGGCCGACGTACCCGCTTTGATAGCGGCTTTAAACGGAATCAGGTTGTTGGTGAACATGCCCCCCGCAAACCGTTCGGTCTTCCCCCAGTCGAAGTGCGGGTCCTGTCCGCCTTCGCCTGCGCCCCCGCCCGGAAAATGCTTAATGGTGAGGGCCACCGATGACGGACTTAGTTTTGGCCCCTGAAAGCCCAGTACGATTTCGGTGATTATCCGGCCTACCCAGTCGGCGTTTTCGCCAAAGGTGCCTTCAATGCGCTGCCAGCGGGGTTCAGTGGCTAAATCGGCCATGTACATATAGCCTTTCCGCAGGCCCACGGCGGCCCATTCCTGCCGGGCAATGTCGGCAAACTCACGCACGATGCTGGGGTCATGGGTGGCCGATAGCCCCAGTTCGCCGGGCCAGGTCGAGAAGACGGTTTTGCCGACGCTGAGGCCAATGGACGCATCTTTGGTGATGTGGTTGCGGGGGTTAGAGGCCACAATAGCCGGAATGCCCAGCCCGTCGCTTTCGCAGAGGGCCTGTAGTTTGTTGGCCCATTCGGCGGTGGTGCGTGCGCTGACATTAGCCCGCAGAATGAAGTGCCTCAGGTGAAATTCCTTCACCCCTTTGGTGGTGCCAACGGCATTCAGGATGGGCGTAGGCAGCGGCTTTCGGGTGAACATGTTCGTCTCCGCCACCAAATCCTGTTCGTTGAAATCGCTGGTAATAGGGTCTTTGCTCGGGGGACCTTCAAACGCCCGGTCGTTTTTAAGCCGGGTGGTACTGATGAGCATAAAACCGACTTTGTCTTCCAACGACATTTTTGCCAGCAAATCCCGGCTCCGCTCCACCGACGATAACCGCCAGTCTTCGTACTTGTCCAGGGTTCCGCTTTTGTTTAAATCCTTGAATTTCAGCTTATCAACCGTCAGTAGCTGTACCGACCGAACCCCCAATACCGGCTGCGTTTTTGCTTGTGGACGCGGCTGGCCTATGGCAGGATAGGATAGACTGAGCAGGGTTACGAACGCGCTTAGGACAATGGTTTTTAGAAGTAACTGGCTCATGGTTTCATTGATTGATTTAGAATTTAGGACTGATTATGCAATCTCACTGGCCCGTTTAGCTGCCATGCCAACGTAGTTTTCAGCAATTACAGTCGAAGCCGCCTGACTGGGACTGGTTATCAATTGGTTAAAACGGGATTCCTGTACATGCTGGTCGAACGCGGACTTATCGCGGTTATGATGCAGCATCTCGGTCATGAAGTTGGAAAATTCCTGCACCCGCCACACCCGGCGCATACAATGAGTCGTATAGTAATCTAAATCGGCAGTACTGCCGTCGCGATACCAATTCGTCAGCGCGTCGAACAACTGACCCGTATCGGCCACGGCCATGTTTAACCCTTTGGCTCCTGTTGGCGGAACGATATGCGCCGAATCACCGGCCAGAAACAGCCGACCGTACTGCATGGGTTCACTCACGAAGCTCCGCATCGGCGTGATAGTTTTCTCCACAATTGGCCCTTCCTGCAAATGCCAGCCTGCCGTACCCAGCCTGATTTGAAGCTCCGACCAGATACGCTCGTCGGGCCAGTCGTCCACTGTATCGGTTACGTCGCACTGCACGTAGAGCCGGGAAATTTCGGGCGACCGCATACTGTGCAGGGCAAACCCCCGCTCGTGGTAGGCGTAAATCAGTTCGTGCGTCGAAGGGGGTACGTTCGCCAGAACACCCAGCCAACTGTACGGGTAAACTTTGTCGTAAACAGTTGTTAAGGATTCGGGTATGGTCTGTCGGGAGATGCCGTGGAACCCGTCGCAACCCGCCACAAAGTCGCAGCTAAGGGTGTAATTTTCGCCATTATGGGTGTACTGAATCGTTGGCGTATTTCCGTCTACTCCTTCGATGAGTTTCGCTTCGGCCTCGAACAAAACGGGGTTGCCGGTTTCTTCCCGAAGGCGAATCAAATCTTTCACCACCTCAGTCTGGGCGTAAATTGTTACGCAGGAACCGCCGGTCAGCCCGGCTAAATCAATGCGGTGACGCTGGCCGTTGTAACTCAGGATGACGCCCTCATGAACGAGTCCTTCCCGGTCGAGCCGGTTAGCCGCGCCCGCCTGCCGGAGTCGGTCAACAGTGCCCTGTTCAAGCAATCCCGCCCGCTGCCGACTCTCGACACGCTCCCGCGACCGGCTTTCCAGCACCACCGATTCGATGCCCTGCCGATGCAACAGTTGCGCGAGCAGTAACCCCGCTGGTCCGGCCCCGATGATGCCAACTTGTGTTTTCATGATTTCGGATTGATGGAACCGCACCGGCGGACCGGCTGATTGTTATGATTTATATGGTTAATCATGATTCATCTTAAAAGTCATAACAATCAGCGGTCCATCAATTCCAAATCCGAAATCCAATGAAAGGCGGCATTGGCGGCTGGCAGGCCACAATACAGCGCCGAGTGCATGATAACTTCTTTGATTTCATCCACGGTGACGCCATTGTTGAGGGCGGCCCGAACGTGCATTTTAAACTCGGTTTCACGGTTTAGTGCAATCAGCATACCCATCGTAATGAGGCTTCGGGAATGACGCGGGAGACCGGGTCGCGTCCAGATTTCGCCCCAGGCGTAGCGGGTTATGAAGTCCTGAAAATCAGCATTGAAATCTGTAACTCCCGCGTTAGCCCGGTCGACATGTTCATTACCCAGCACCTCACGACGCACCGCCATCCCTGCATCATACGTGACCCGGTCCGGTGTTGGCTCGCCGAGAAAGATATTCAGAGCCTGAGTGAACGCATCCGCTGCTTCCACCGCCGACAGGTGCGCGGCTGGCAATTCACACAGTTGGGCATTGGGGATTTTTTCCTGCATAAACGCTCCGTCTGCAACGGTTGTCACGGGGTCATGGGTGCCCGCGATGATGAGCGTAGGCGCTTTGATGCGCTGAATCTCGTGCCGAAAATCAGCATCCCGAATGGCCTCGCAGCAGGCTACATATCCGTCGGCAGCGTTAGCCCGAAATTGGGTTATCAATCGGTTCAACACGTCCGGGTTGGCCTGACGAAATTCAGGTGTCAGCCAACGCTCAAGCACCGCATCGGCAATGGCCGACAATCCCTGCTGACGAATCGTTTCAATCCGTTCATTCCAGATGACAGGCGTTCCGATTTTGGCGGCTGTGTTGCAAAGAATCAGTTTTTCAATACGCTCAGGATGATGAATAGCCAGCCATTGGCCGATTAATCCACCCATCGACAACCCACAGAAACAGACCGTTGGAATACCCAGCGCATCGAGTAATCCAATTACATCCTGACCCAAATCGTGCATACTGACGGGACCGTCCGAAGCGGGCGTCTGCCCATGTCCGCGCGTATCGTAGCGCAGGATTCGGAAATGCGACTTGAGCTTGTTCGCCACCTCATCCCACATGCTTAAACCCGCCCCTAATGAGTTGGAAAACAGCACAACCGGCCTGGCTTCCGGGCCATCGAATTGGTAGTGAAGCATGTTAAGATTTCGGATTTGGGATGTCGGATGTCGGAATTGGGGATTTTGGATTTACCTCCGGCAGCAAATGACGCGCCAACAAATCCGAAATCCCCAATCCCAATTCCGAAATCCCTTGTTTCATTCGTTCCGTATCGACTTCAAGATTGGAAATCAGGTCGTTAGCATGGTGCAGGTTGGCCGCCGTTAGCTTGACTAATTCGCGCATGACGGGCCACTCACTATGCCAGGCACCAGCGGCTCGTTCATGCGGTTGTACCATCGCGCCCAGCAACGTGGCAACTAAGGCGGGGGTACGTTGGGCGATGGCGACCATAAATGTCGACGTGACCGGATTGCGCTTGTGGGGCATGGATGAGGAACCGCCTTTACCTTCGGCGGCTCCTTCGCGCACTTCGCCCACTTCGGTCTGCATCAGCAGGATTACGTCATTCGCCAGTTTGCCCAGCGACCCGTTCAGAATGCCAAGCGTAGCGGCCAGTTCAACCAGCCGGTCACGTTGCGTATGCCAGGCCATTGTCGTCGTTCCTAAATTTAGCGTTGCCGCCACCTGCGCCCGAATCGTGGGGCCGTGTTCGCCCAATGACGCTCCGTTGCCGACCGGGCCACCCAACTGTACGACGAGGCATTCGGCCATCACCCGGCTCAGGCGTTCTTGCGAGCGTCGTAGTCCGTCGAGCCAGCCCGTCACTTTGTCGCCGAAGGTGATGGGCAGCGCCTGTTGCAGCAGGGTTCTACCCATCATTGGCGCCTGCCGGTGGGTTTGGGCGAGGGCCGTCAGCAGGTTATTTAACTGGCCTAAATCGGCCTGAAATTGACTAAATGCCTGTTTTAGCTGACTCATTAGTGCCGTGTCGATAATGTCCTGACTGGTTGCTCCCTGATGAACGTATTGAACCGCTTCGGGACTTTTTTGGCCAACACGCTCTTTCAGTAGGTTGACAACCGGAATAGCCGGATTACCCGCCAGCAGGGTTTGCTCCCGAATTTGTTCCGTATCCCAATCGGTTTGCCGACAAACGTCCGCGATAATCGTTGCCGCTTCGTTCGGGATGACGCCAACGGTTGCCTGCGCCGTAGCTAAGGCCGATTCAACCGCCAGCATGTGGTGCAGTTCGGACGCATCGGAGAAGATAGCGTCTATTTGGGGCGTAGTGAAAATCGAGTCGGCGAGCATTGATTAATTCAGATAGGTTTTTTCGACAGGATTTACAGGATTTACAGGATTAACAGGATTTTTATCGGCAAAAACAATCCTGTTAATCCTGTAAATCCTGTCAGAAAATAATCTTCTACAAGTCAAAAAACACAGTTTCGTTTGGGCCTTGCATGTAGATATCGAAAACATAGCGGGTTTCGCCATTGACCTCCTGCCGGTGGGCCAGCAACGTAGCGCGTCGGTCGGGGGAAACAGCATTCAATAGCGCATCCTGAGCATTGGCGGCTGGTTCGTCCGGGAAATACAGGCGGGTGTACAGATTTCGTAACGACCCCCGCATTAGCAGCATAATGTTGATATGCGGAGCCGACCCATCGTCCAAAGCACCGGGTTTCAGGGTTGTAAATCGAAATTGCCCATCGGGTAGCGTACCCGTCCCCATTCGTCCGAAACCCAGAAATCCCCGGTCAGTGAAGGACGCGGTGTTGTGCTCGATGGGCGTGGTGCGGTAATGCCCCTGCGGGTCGGCCTGCCAGAGTTCAATCAGCGCATCAGGAATAGATACGCCATTTCCGTCGAATATTCGGCCGGTTATAAAAATTCGCTCGCCGGGCGTATCATTGCTCACCAGCGAATGATTCATCAGGCTGTCGTAAGGATACCCATACTGCTCAGCGGTCAGTCCGTAAGCGAAAAAAGGCCCGACGGTTTGCGAAGGCGTTTGCCGTAACTGTTTCATGACTCAAAAGGTGTCTTTTGGCGACCATTCAGGACAATATCGAACTGGTAAGCTAAGGCAAATTCGGGTTCTGTCCAGTCCATGCGGAATTTGGCAATCAGCAGGTCGCGGGCGTGTTCGGGCACGGATTGGAAAATCGGGTCATAGGCAAACAACGGGTCACCGGGGAAATACATCTGAGTCACTAACCGATGCTCGAACTGATGGCCTATAACCGAAAAATGAATGTGATTGGGCCGCCAGGCGTTGTAGTGATTGCCCCAGGGATAGGCCCCCGGCTTGATGGTATGGAATGAATACCGGCCCTCGGAATCGGTCAGTACCCGGCCTCCGCCCAGAAAATTCGGGTCGAGGGGCGCATCATGAATTTCGGCTTTGTGAATATAACGTCCAGCCGCATTCGCCTGCCAGATTTCGATGAGCACGTTAGGCAACGGTCGCCCCGAATCGTCCATTACGCGGCCTGCTACTTTGATGCGTTCGCCAATCGGTTCGCCGTTGATGCGGGCGTTCTTGGTCAGGTCGTTATCAAATTCACGCAGCACCGACTGACCAAAAACGGGCATACTCAGGTCGCGGATAAGTTCCCGAACAGGAATCAGCGGCTGGGTCGGACTCCGCAGAATCGTGGATTTATAGGCGGGCGACAGGTGCGGTGGGTGAACCTCCCGGTCAGGAACGAGTACGTCAGGTTGCGGATTCATATGGGCAGTTAGTTCTGGAATGTAGTTGGTTACGTCGAAGCCGGTTTAGTTAGCCAGGCACACCCATTGCTTCCGGCTTTTTCGGGTTGGGCGAAAGTAGCTGGATAATTAAAAAGGAAACAATATAGGCCAGCCCACAAACGACGAAGAGTAAATTATAGCCTCCTTCGAGGTTATGGTTTGATTTGTAAACATCCAGCAAACTGCCCACGGCTTTAGCGAACAGAATGCCCCCCAGGGCACCTGCCATTCCGCCGATACCAATGACCGAACTGACCGCCTGGCGCGGAAACTGGTCGGTCACTTTCGTCAACAGTGTTCCCATCCAGACGGTTTGGGCCGAGGCCGCCAGGGCAATGATGACTACGCTGAGCCAACTATTATCGCTGTAGCGGATGAGCATAATGGGTAACGCGAAAAGCATACAAATCAACAGCGTAGCATTTCGACCTTTGGCGACGCTCCAGCCAATCCGCAGAAAATAAGCTCCCAACATCCCGCCCACGACCGAGAGGGCTGCCGTAATGGAATACACCAGCATAATTGGCAGTGCTATTTCGGTCATGCTCATGCCGTGGCTGGTCAGGTAAGAGGGTAACCAGAACAGGTAAAACCACCAGATAGGGTCGGTAAGCAGTTTGGCCAGCAGAAAACTCCACGTCGCTTTTTTGGTCAGTAAAACCCGGTAAGGCACTTTTTCTTCGGGTGCGTCACCCACAAGGGCTTCCTGGCGGCCTTCGTTGATGTAAACTCGTTCCGCAGGCTGTAATCGGGTTTGCCGTTCGGGTTTTTCGTAAAACCAATACCACAACACCAACCAGGCCAGCCCAATGGCCCCCGTGACGACGAACGCCGTCTGCCAGCCATACGTAACGGCCAGCCAGGGCACGAGGGCTGGTGCCATAATCGGCCCGACGGTCGTACCAGCCAGCATAATACCCGTTGCCGTTGACCGCTCACTGGCGGGGAACCACTCGGCAATAGCCTTCATAGCCGCCGGAAAATTGCCCGCTTCGGTAAAACCCAACAGGCCACGCGCCACCGAAAAACCCAGCGTCGAGCGGGCCAGGGCGTGCCCCATCGCCACCATACTCCAAAACAAGACCGACAGGCCATAGCCCAATTTCGCCCCCACGCTATCGACAAATCGCCCGGCCAGTAAATAGCCCAGGGCGTAGGCGACCTGAAACCAGACGACAATCGTACCATAGTCCGATTCCGACCAGTTAAAGTCTTTTTCGAGCATGGGCTTGAGCAGACTGATAATCTGGCGGTCGATGTAATTAATGGTCGTGGCTAAAAACAGCAAACCGACCACCGTCCAGCGAAATTTTCCGTTCATGCCGCCATTCAGTTTTTGAGGTGTTTATCCAGAAAGTCCAGCCCTTTTTTCACGTTTTCGGATTGGCCGAAGGCTGGTATGAATTGGGTAAGCATTTGCATAGCCTAAATATACCTTAGCCAATCAGCTTAGCTCGATTCACCGCAATGAACGATGCGATAAAGGCCACGAACGCCCCTACTACACCCGATAAAAGCAGGGCCGATAGCTTGGGAAGCTGCACATTCGCCATCGAGGATTGAAGCAGCCACAGCAGCCCGAAACTCAAACCCGCGAAGGCCAGACCCAGGCCAATCGACGTCAGCAATGCCGTTGGCAACCAGGTGGTATGGGTATCCAGCGGAGGTTCCAGTTTATGGGCCATGCGCTGTTTGGTCATTGTTACGAACGTAACCAGGGTGGTGGCAAAAACCGAAATCAATACGGTTGGTATCAGCATACTAACTACGGTCGGACTCTCGCCCTTGAGGTTGATAAACTCGTATTTGTAGAAGATGATGAACGGCGCTACCGTATTGATAATCAGATTGAATACGGTAGCTGTGATGGCGTTACGCTGCGTAAACTGGTTCATGGTGGTAAGAGGAAGTTTTGAGAATTCTACGCATCAGGCAAAGGCTCCACCATCGACGGGTAAGGTGAGACCGGCCATAAATGTCGATTCATCGGAACAAAGCCATAGCGCTACGTCGGTAACTTCAATGGTTAACTTATGACCAAATCCTAAAAAACTAATTTTGTCGAATGGCAAAACAACGAACAGTTGATAGTGAGATTGACAAGCTTACCCGCTCTATTGAAAACGCTATTTCAGGCGACAGTTTCAACACACAGATTCTTGAGTTGACTTCGGATGACCTTAAACGCATAAAAAAATCTGAATGGCTCTTTGATTGGAAATATGAAGCCAAACAGACGGACAAAATCATTTACAAACTTGTTATTGTAGAGAATGACACTATTATTCAGGGACTCATAAGTTTGCAGGACAGGAGCGATCACATGTTTATGGCGCTTATTGAAAGCAGTAAATTTAATCGTGGCGTTAATAAACTTTATGTAGGTGTTCCGGGTAACCTTGTCGCCTTCGCCTGCAAGCTTTCGTTTAATAAAGGGTATACAGGCTACGTTTCGTTTGAGAGTAAAACAAAACTTAAGGAGCACTATCAAAAAGCATTGGGCGCTCACATATTGTTTGGCAACGTTATGGCGATTGACACGAAAGCTGCTCATAAACTTGTTAATCAGTATTTCCCCGAAAAGTCGTAACTTACCTCTATGATAAAGGAACCGAAAGACATTGACTTCGCTACTTCAGGCAGACAACTGTCTATTGAGGACTTTGCTCTGATTAGCCAGTGGATTGCAACGGATAAGAAAAAGCAGTCTACTGGACGAGTAAAGCGCCAGGGCGTAAAACAGAACTTAAATCGGAGCGCCTAAAGCACCCAGCGTTTTACCCATCAGGGCACCCATGTTGGCGCCTTCGGGAAGTTGCCCCTGCCACTCCAACTGTTCCCACTCGCCGAGCGTATTCGACGCATCGACCACCATTTTGCAGCGGTCGTACCGGCGGTTCATGAATTTATCCAGCACTGTTGGCAAGGGGTCGTCGGATTGAATCAACTCGCCCAGCACTACGGCATCCTCGATGGCCAGCCCCGCGCCCTGTCCCAACTGGGGAATGGTGGCATGAACGGAATCGCCGATGAGCAGGACCCGGTTTTTGTACCAGGGAGAAGGTAGCAGCAGCGTTTCGAGTGGGCGGTAAATCACGCCTTTCGGGTCGGTAATCTGGTCAATAACGGCCCGCACCATCGGCGCTTCGTACTCCGAAACCAAGGCTTTCAGACGAGGCACTAACTCCGATTCCGGGATTTTGGGGTCTTCGCCTTCAGCCGATACCACGAACATATACATCATGTCGGCGGTCATTGGAATCAGGCCCACTTTACTTTGTTTGCCCAGAAAAATGTAGCCGGTATCGAGTTCGGCGGGTCGGGGAAAAGCGTATCGCCAAACCGACTGCCCGGTATAACGCGGTTTGTACTCACCCAGCACCAACGAGCGTATTTTAGAATAAACTCCATCCGAACCCACAACTAAGTCGTAGCGGCCCGTGCTGCCATCGGTAAACGTTACGGTCACCGCGTCGGGGCCATTGTCGAGCGCAGCTACCGTGATGCCCATCCGAACAGGAACCTGATTGGCAACGGCTCCGTCGTGCAGCACCTGATGCAGAATCCGGCGCGAGATGCCATTGTGAACGGGCAACCGGCCCATTGGGGGCGTACCGACCTGGGCAACCTGAAAGCCGGTACTCGTACACATCTTCACCGGACCGTAGGGTGAACCCCGTTCCATACAGCGGTCGGCAAGTCCCAGGGTGTCCAGTGCCCGCAGCGCATTAGATGGCTGAATAATGCCCACGCCGTAGACGTTGAACTCGGGCTGGAGTTCGATGACCTCCGCGTCGACGCCCGCTTGTCGCAGCGCAATACCCGCCGATAAGCCGCCGATGCCGCCCCCTACAACTAAGGCTTTTTTGATTGATGTCATGTTTTGTATGGTTAAAGTTACCTGCAAACACCCCCAACCCCCTAAAGGGGGCTAAACCATCCGATTCCAAAAGCCCCCTTTAGGGGGTTGGGGGTGTTTGCAAGTCAGTTAAGAACTGATAATCAGGCTATTTCTTAAAAAAAATCAGTTGTCGAAGATGGCTACGGCCCGGCACCAGCCCGCACTGCCGCCTTTAATTTTAGCCGGGAAACAACTCACTTTAAAGCCAAACGGGGGCAACTGGTCGAGATTGGCCAGTTTCTCAATCTGGCAGTATTCTTTCTCGCGGCCCACATAATGCGCGGCCCAGATGACGCCGGGGCGTGGATTCTGGTGGTAATCGGCGGCCTGAATGTGCAGGGGAATGTCCCAGCCCCAACCGTCGGTCCCCATCACCTTAATGCCCTGGTCGATGAGCCAGTGGGTCGCTTCGGCGGACGCGCCGACATGTATTTTTACGAAATCGTCGTCGTGCAGACGTTTATCGGCATCGCACCGAATCAGGACAATGTCGAACGGCTTGAGCGTATAGTTGATGGCGGCTAACTTTTCCTTCAGGTCGTCGGACGAGAAGCAGTAGCCATCGGGTTTATCGGTAAAATCCAGCACCACACCATCGTGAAAAAACCAATCCAACGGCATCTGCTCGATGGTGCGCGACGGTTTACCCTCGCTCGTGGGGAAGTAGTGCCAGGGCGCGTCGATGTGCGTTCCGGCATGGCCGGTCAAGTAGAGGAACTCCCCGGCGGGGCCGTTGCCCTCAAGAAAAACCCCTTCCGAAGCTCCACCGAAGAGTTTGGAACCCATCTTTTTGGCCCCTTCTTTATGGTCTTCGTAATCAATTTTAGTCGGTAGCGGCTCTTTTATGTCCGCCGAAATCGTTACAGATAAGTCTATGATTTTCATGTTGTTAGTGGTTTTATAGAGTTGTTGCACAGAGATGCACGGAGTAAAAGGAGATGCACAGAGCTATTTTTTCTCCGTGAATCTCTTTTAAACTCTGTGTATCTCTGTGTCATAATCCTTCAATAAACTCGAAATGGTCAACAACGGGCGGGCTGGCAAAAAACGGCCCGATGATGGCCCGCCATTCCCCAAATAGAGCCGACTGCCGGAAGCCGACGGTATGGTCTTCCAATGTCTGCCAGCGAATCAGCAAGAGGTACGTGTCCGGCGTTTCGATGCCCCGGTGCAGGTGCAGGTCAACGAACCCATTAGCCTGACTGATAACGGCTTTGGCGTTGGGGAACTGCTGTTCAAACTCGGCCTGCCGACCCGGTTGAATCGTGATGAGGGCGTGTTCGATAATCATACAATCTGGTTTTTCAGGATGCCAAGTCCATCAATTTCCAACTCGATTACGTCGCCGGGTTCGAGCGCACGATGAGCCTCAAAATTGGTTTCAATCAGGCTTCCCCAACCCACGGTACCGGACCCCAGCATATCGCCGGGATACAGCGTTACGTGGTTTTCGGATGCCCGCTCAATCATTTGCCCGAATGTGTAATGGACGGTGTTGTAGTTGCCATCGCAAATCGTTTGGCCGTTGATGCGCGAGGTCATGCGAAGATTGAACCGGCCCGTCTCATCCCGGTACGGCTCCAGTTCGTCTTTCGTGACGATATACGGCCCGATGGCGTTAGCAAAGTCTTTGCCTTTGGCCGGACCGAGGTTGCACTTCATCTCGCGTGCCTGAATGGCCCTTGCCGTAAAATCATTGAAAATCGTGTAGCCAAAAATGTGGGCGTCGGCCTGGTCAGCCCGGATGTTTTTGCCGGGTTTGCCAATAACACAACCCATTTCCAGCTCATAATCGAGCCGGGTTTCGCCCATCGGACGGGGAATATCCTGATTCGGACCGTAGATAGCCTGATGGTTGGTGAAGTAAAAAATCGGCATCTCGTACCACTCCGGGGCAATCTGATGACCGAACTTCGACGACGCATTTTTGAGGTGTTGCTCAAAGCCGATGTAATCCCGAAAACTACGCGGATTGGGCAGAGGAGCCAAAAGCGTTACGGCATCCATCGCATAGGTCGGTTCAGCATTCAGCCAGTTATTGGCCTGAATGAGTTCGACATACCGTTCGTGGTCGTCGATGAAACTGAGCATGTCGGCGGGTAAAACGCCCTTGCTCAGCGCGTGCATATCCACTACGCCGTTCTGCGTTAGCCAGCCCGCGCGAGCCGGGGTATTGTCGGTTTGAAAGGTTACGAGTTTCATATTAAATTTATTAATACCAAATGGCACGCAGATGACACGGATGCCTGCGGCAACGCGGATAAAAACGGATTTTTAAATCAGCGAAAATCCGCGCTGTGTCAGCATTCGTGTCATCCGCACGGTCCGCCGTTGCGGTGCCAACGTTTTCAATAGTTCATCGCAACGGCCTTCCCCCGTCGACCGGAATAATGCTGCCCGTGGTGAAGGTCAGCGTCGTGGCTAAGGCCAATATTGCGTTGGCGACATCATCGCCCGTAGCTAATCGCCCCATTGGCGTTGCGTCGACCTGCGCCTGCAAATAAGCGGGGTCAACGCGATTCGCGTACTCACCCATGACCCAGCCCGGCGACACCGAAACGACCCGAATCTGCGGGGCCAGTGCCCGCGCCAATGAGCGCGTCAGGCTGTCGATGGCGGCTTTGGAGGCACAGTAGGCCACATTGCTGCCGATACCCGTTTGTGCCGCCACCGACGAGATGTTTACGACCAACCCGTCACCACTCGCCAGCAACAGGGCTTTACAGGCCCGAATCATGGCGAAACTGCCGCGCCAGTTGGTCTGGAAAATCCGGTCAATCCACGCATCGGTCAGGCCGTCCAAATCATCGTGCGGTACGGGCGTCGTGATGCCCGCGTTGTTCACCAATAGGTCTAACCGCCCGTAGCGTTCGGCCACAAAATGGGCCAGCCTGCCCAGCGATTCAGTCTCCGTTACCGATGCCTGAACGACCGCGTGGCCATCGCCGGGAAGCGTTTCCAGCAGCGCATTGGCTTTCACCGAATCGCTGTTGTAGGTCATGACGACGGTTGCCCCGGCCTGCGCCAGCGTCCGGCTGATGGCCGAGCCGATGCCGCCCGCACCACCTGTAACGATGGCGACTTTGCCGGTCAGCGGGTCAGGTAGCTGGTTCATGTTCTACCAGCTTAGGCTGGCCGTATCGTTCTACCCGTAAATCGGCCTGGGCTTTATGGCCCCAGAAGTTTTCGATGGCGCACAGCCGCGAGCAGTATTCGCCAATCAGCGCACTGGCTTCGGGGGTTCTGATTTCCTGATACGTGCAGGTTTTCAGGAACTTACCCACCCACAAGCCGCCGGTGTAGCGGGCCGCTTCTTTGGTGGGCAGCGTATGGTTGGTGCCAATCACCTTATCGCCAAACGCTACGTTCGTTTTATCGCCCAGAAACAGGCCGCCATAGTTGGTCATTCGGTCCAGAAACAGGCGGGGGTTTTCGGTCATGACCTGTACGTGTTCGGAGGCAATGCGGTCGGCTTCGGCAATCAGTTCATCCACCGTATCGACCAGAATGACCTGTCCGTAATCGCGCCAGGCTACACTCGCTACGTCGGCGGTGGGCAGGGTCTGAAGTTGACGGTCAATCTCGGCCTGAATTCCATTGGCAATTTCTGGACTGCTGGTCAGGAGAATAGCCGGTGAAGTAGGACCGTGCTCGGCCTGTCCGAGCAAATCCGTCGCGCAGGTTCTGACGTCGCAGGTATCATCGGCGATGACTAAGGTTTCGGTTGGACCGGCAAACAGGTCGATGCCTACTTTGCCGTAAAGCTGTCGTTTGGCTTCAGCTACGTAGGCATTGCCCGGCCCCACCAGCATATCGACCGACTGCACGGTTTCGGTGCCGAGGGCCATCATCGCGACTGCCTGAACGCCCCCCAGCAGATAAATCTCGTCAGCACCCGCCATTGCCATTGCCGCTACCGTTGCTGCCGGAATCTCGCCTTTGATGGGTGGCGTACAGGCAATTACCCGCTTCACGCCTGCGACTTTGGCCGTCAGCACACTCATGTGAGCGGAGGCCACCATCGGGTAGCGGCCACCCGGCACATAACAGCCGACGCTGTTAACCGGAATGTTTTTATGCCCCAGAAATACGCCAGGCAACGTTTCGACTTCCACATCGCGGATAGCTTCGCGCTGAATTTGGGCGAAGTTGCGGATTTGGGTTTGGGCGAAGGTGATGTCGTCAATTACCTGTTGCGGCAAACTGGCAATGATGGCCTCTATTTCATCTTTCGCCAACCGGAAGCTGGCAGGTGACCAGTTATCAAGCCGTTCCGATAGGGTACGAACAGCCGCATCGCCCCCGGCGCGAACGTCGGCCAGCATCTGCTCGACGGTAGCCCGCACCTGGGCATCTGCCTCCCCCGATTCAGCATAGGTAATTCCTTTTTTGATTTGCTGTATCATGGCTATATTGGTGGTTGAGCGTTTAGTTTTTTCGCTATCCAGTCATACATGTTAAACGTCTTGGTGAAGTCGTCAATCTGACAGTGGGCCGAGCCACTTTCTTCTTTTGGCACAACCTCCAGCACGTGTTCGACTGTCAGGGCAGCATCCAGTTTGTACGCGTTTTCGACAAAATTCTGCCGGTCGTCTTCGCCGTGCAGAATGTAGGTCGGCATCGAAATTTTTTCGGCTACGTCGTCCAGGGTGAATTTTTTCAGTCGTTCGCGGGCATCGGCCATGTTATCGGTTCCCACAATATGTTGCACGATTTCGGCCAATGGGTGAGTGTCGGGCCGGTTTTTCCAGATGTCGTAGTAACTCCACACCGCGCCGAACACCATACATACTTTAAAACGAGGCTCAAAGGCCGCACAGCGGGCCGCCATGTAGCCGCCCATCGACACAGCACCAATGCCGATTCGACTGGTATCTACATAGTCTTTCAGGTTCTCGATAGCCCAGTCCAGCACGGCAGTACCGGCCACGTTATAATCGTAGCGCGTTAAAATATGATTGACTCGCAGGGCATACCCTTGTCCGGGGCCATCCATCGCCAGCAGCGCAATGCCGCGCTCGTTGAGGTGTTGCGAGATACCGAAATACAGTTCTTCGGCTAGACTGTCTAACCCACCGAACATAATCATCAGGGGAGGGTTTTGGGATGTCGGATGTCGGATGTCGGATGTCGGATTTGCTGCCGCCGGAGGTACATCCGAAATCCCATATCCCATATCCGAAATATCTTTCGCCGGAGCAAACAGGTAGCCCGGCAAAAACGACCCTTCAAACGGTACTTCGACCTGTAGGGGCTTGTGCTCGAAATGAGCAATAGCCTTCAAAAATGCCTCCCGCGATTTCAGGTAGGTGGGCATTTTACGGGCATCGTGCGGTTTCAGAAAGAACTCAGCCGTGCGGAGGTAGTTGAACGCCCGCAAAAACGACCGTCGGGCCGTGACGAAATTCTGGCTCGCCAGAGCGGTTTCGCCAATGTCGAAGACCTTGTTGCCCATGTTAACCCAGGCGTGGTGAAAACTTTCGTTATCGCCGGGGGTAATCTGACCCGCAACTTCGAGACATTCAGCAAATTCGCCCCCGCCGTAATGGGCCTGCGTCAGTGCGCGGTTAACTTGATAGGAGGGCATATACTGCCCAGGAAAATAATGCCACATGGGATTTTGGATTGGGGATTTATGATTTCGGATTTATTCTTCCGGCGGCTACTGATATGTCAGCAAATCCGAAATCATTTGAGTTTTCTTTTTATTGCATTAATGGATGCGACAATGATGGATAGCAGTTCATTACCTTCTTTCCAGAATGGGCTAACTATACTGCGCTTCGTTTCATCAAGTCCAACGGTAAATTCCAGCCAAAACAGGGTTTCATCCAGTTCTTCTTCGACAATTTCCAGCTTGTGTTTAAAATCGGCGGTCGATTTTCCCCGGCAGGCAGCCCGATAATTGGCAGCCGCCGACGGGCCACTTCGAACAATCTGATTTCTTACGGTTCTAAACCCGAGCGATTCGGGAAGGCTTTCGGCAAACCGGACAATATCAATGGCAAATAACTTGAGCCGGTCCTGTAAGTCTTTTTTAGTCATTTCGGATATCTGATTTCGGATTGGGGATTTATGATTTCGGATTTGTAAAATTGCCACCGTTAGCACGAAATCCGAAATCCCATATCCCCAATCCGAAATCAGATATCCACCGGTTTCACGACGCCATCGGTGAGGCCGAGTTTCTTGCCTTTGCCCATTTCGGCGAAGGGGTTGGCTGTACCCCAGGCATCGTTCGGGTTGTCTTTCAGGTAATGCAAATCCGGGCCGTGGTCTGGTGCGAAAATCAGGCGGGCAGCCGCATAAAACTCGAACAGGATGCCGCTGCCGGGGTCGATGATGTAGATAAAGAACCCCTCGTCGGCTTTGTGGCGCGTGGGCGCTCCCATTACACTTTTAAACCCTTTTTCGGTGAAATAATCGAGGGCAAGCAATACCTCTTCGCGGCTGTCGAAATTGAAAGCCAGGTGGTTGAACACGCCCTCGCCCGGCCCAATGTTGGGGTCCGTAAACACCGCAACGTCATGTGAGAGGTTGCCGATGGTCCAAAGGCCACCAATGGGTGGAATTTCGTCGCTCATGCGTACCTCATCGGGATTTTTCAGGCCCATTCCCTGCCAGAATGCCTTTTCTTTGCCATACTGGAATTTAGCCACCATGTAGGTGACATGGTCAAATCGGCGGGGGTTTACGCCGATGCGTCGGTTGCTGGCGTAGCGGTCGGCGTAGATACTGCCCTTCTCACCCGTTTCGCGCAGCCAGACGACATCCCAGAACACCTCGTGCATATGACCATCAGGTGATTGGAAGCGGTAGGCCCTGCCATGCCCTAAATCTCCATCGACCCAGCCCAGCCCGGCACCGGTCTGTTCGAGATAGGCCACGCATTCTTCCAGTGCTTCGGGGCTGTCGGCCCGCCATCCCAAATGGCCTAAGCCAGCCGTTTCGCGATAAGTAATTTTGAGGGTATGGTGGAAATAATCGCCCCAGGCTCTGAAATACACTGAATTGTCGTCGCGCCCGGTTTCATCCAGACCAACGATGTCGCGGAGAAAGTAGACGGATTTTTCCACATCGGGCGAATAAAGCTCGAGGTGGGCAAGTTGAGAAAGGTAATGCGGGTTCTTCGCCATTTGATTTTAAGAATAACGTGTTAATGGTTTATCGAAATAATTGGGAACGGTTCGTTTTTTTAAGGCTTCGATTTGGTTAGATACCCGTTCAGTTTCAGCCAATCGCCGAATCGGTCAATCCACGTATCGGTAGGCAGGTTCTGTTTACGCATTCCGAATCCGTGCCCGCCTTTCAGGTACATGTGCAGCTCGGCCGATTTGCCAGCCGCTATCCAGTCACTATAGAGTTTCGTGCTGTGGGGAGCTAAGCCCAACTGGTCGTCGGTGGCGGCACAGACAAACAGCGGGGGGGCGTCGGCCGGGACTACCTGTTTGGCAATTGCGCCCGTGCCGAGGTACGGATAAATCGGAGCCAGAAAATCAGGACGACTGCCGGACGAATACGCAAAACCCACGCCCATCGTAACGGTACCGCCCGCCGAGAAGCCCATCAGCCCGATTCGGTTGGGTTGGATGTTATATTCTTTGGCATGTTGTCGCACATACTCCATTGCCCGCCTGCCATCGGCAATGGCTAAGGGAACAACGGGCGCGTTTTCCTCGTCCAGCTTTTTGAAATCAGCCATTTTAGCTGTTAATTCGGCAACGGGGTCATTGGTCAGGCTATGCACCACACGATATTTGAGCACGAAAGCCGCGACGCCTTTGGCGGCCAGCCACTTCGCTACGTCGATGCCTTCGGAATCAATTGAGAGGGTATGAAACGCACCACCCGGCACAATAACCACTGCCGTACCCGTCGCCAGGTCAGCGCTGGGCAGATAGGCCGTGAGCGTCGGGGTGCTTACGTTATAAACAACCCGCGTTTTGAACTGATTGGTGCTGTTCTCGGCCTCCTCCCACGTCCAGGTCTCGGAGCCGGGAGCTTTGCCCTCGTATAAACGAATAACCTGCTGGGCCTGGGCAATCGGGCTGACAAGCACACTCAGGATGACTAAAAAACGGCGTAATGGCATAGTTTTAAGCGTTCAGAGTTACTTCGACAAAACCCGCACCGGCCCCAGCAAACCCGATGGCAGCAGGGGCGAATCGGCTTTATAAAACGGCATGGTGGTAAACGTAATCTTGTTGGTAACGCCTGGCTGTGCATCGCCAATGAGCCGGTTTACCCACAGGTTGGTAACCTTGATTTGTACGGTGTTTTGGCCGGACTTCAGGGCGTCCGTGATGTCTACCTGGAAGGGTTTCTTCCAGGCGATGCCCACGTTTTTTCCGTTGACAAGTACCTCGGCCATATTCTTAACCTCCCCTAAATCAAGAACGTACTGCTTGTTTTTGGCGACCGTTGGCACATTAACCGTATTCTCGTAGGTGGCAGTACCCGAAAAGTATTTGATGCCCGCGTCGGTGTTCTCCGACCAGGAAGCCAGTTGGTTGAACTGGGTCTGTGCGGGAGCACCCCGGCCTTCCTGAAACGATACCTTCCAGTTTCCTTCCACGCGGGCGACAGTGGATTCCGTAACGGCTGGTTTGGTATAAGAAGCCACCGTCGTTTTCTCGGCAAACACGATAAAGTAAGCCTCCCACGACTCGAACTTGAGGGGTATAATGGTACGACCGTCTTTAATCTGGTACGATACGGTTTCGGTTTTGCCCGTTTGGGGGTTCCACAATTGGGGAACTTTGCCCGTCACCCGGAAGCTAATGGTAGCCTCGTTGGTGTCGTCGCTGCGGTTATCGAGCCAATACAGGTCGGTCGGTCGGAATGCCGCACCACCCCCGTCGCGGTCGGCGGTTTGGCGGTGTACGTAAAGGATTTTCGACTTAGCACCCGTTATGTCTACGTCCTTCTGCACACCCATTTCGCTCAATACGGACTCTACTGGCTTTGTCGATACGTTCGGGTTGCTCCAGATTTGGTTGACCAGAGCGGTAAACTCGGCCGGGTTGTCGCTCAGGCTGGGCGAGCGTTCGGGTTTCGTTCCGGCCACTTTCATACCCGCTTTGACTAATTCGCCCAGCTTTTTCAGGACGGCCAGAGTCATGGTTTGGGCCGTGGCATCCAGCACCAGCACCCTGTATTGCTGACCACTCGGCGTGACGAGCTTACCCTCTTCGACGCGCAGGGCCTCTTTCAACACCGTCGCATTGGCAAAGTCGAACGCGTAGCCAGAGATGGCGGGCAGTTTGTCGGCAAAGGCTGAAGTGATGTTGTTGTTCTCACCGTAGTAATACAGCACGTCCACCACGGGCTTGCCCTGTTGCAGCAGATAGCAACTCCGGCCTAAGTAGTCCATCCACGCCTTCGCCGGTTCGGCCCAGGTTTCCTGCCGGGTGAAGTACTGGCCGAAGGGACCGAGCGAAAAGCCGGGCTTTTTGTCATCGAGTGGCTGGTGAACGGACGTGTGAATCACAAACCGGTTCAGGCCCGAGGCCATTTCGAGGTCGGCGGTGCGCTTCAATTTTTCGGGGTGCCAGCTAAACGCATTCCCAATGGAGGTCATTGACTCGGCAGCTACTAAATTCTGCCCGTAGATGTGCGCCACCGAAGCCGCTTCCCGGATGTCAGCTTCGCTGCGAACTTCTTCGTCGGCGCCACCGGCCAGACTTCCCGGCGTCCACATAGCCGACATTGGCACATCGGCCCGGCGTTTCACGTCCATGCCATCGGCTAAGTAAATCCGGCCGTTCTCGTGCGACTCCGTATAGCGTTTCATACCCCGTGCGTGCAGCGCGTCGCCAATCACCTCGTAGTGGCTCTCAACGATTAGCTCGCCGATGGTCTTACGGAAATCCCACAGGAACTTTTCGCTCGCGTCGGCACTCCTGATAACACGGCCCGTCAGCACCGGAAGCCAGGGTTTCAGGTCATAACCGCGCCGTTTGAGGAATTCGTCGGGCATGGTTTTCGTCCAGGTCATGTGGCCCGCTTCGTAGGAGTCCAGCACCATGTACTCCAGCCCTTTCGCGCCTAATTGGCCAGCCGTGGCATCCTTGTACATGTCTAAGTACGTATCGATGTATTTTTTCACGGCCACTTTGTCGAGCTTATCCACTTCTAAGCCTGTCGCTTCGGGCGAAGCGGGGTGGTTTTTGCGGCCCGTAATCGAATAACCCAGGCGCATAACCACCCAGTTACCGTCGGGAAGGGCAATTTCGGATTTGGGATTTATGATTGCGGATTTATTGGCAACGATGTTGATACTTCCGTCAGGCTGCATGAAGGAGGTCAAATCAATCACGTCCTCAGTCGGAATAGCATCCTTAAATCCCAAATCCGAAGTCCCCAATCCCAAATCCCCCTTGCTTTCTTTCCAGGGACTGAAACCGGCTTTTTGCTCAAACAGGTCCACGCGGTCGGTGTTGTACAGCACTAATTCCGCAACGGGAACGCCCTGCGGCTTGCCGGGTTCGGCGCTGCCTCCCATCATAGCAGCAAGTCCATTGGCTTCGGGCTTCTCGGTCTTAAATGTAAACCGGAAATACCTGGCCGTTGTGGGCAGAATGCCCATCGTGCTTTGGGGTACCGTGCTTCCCCGGATAATAACCACATCCCGGAAGGTTACGCCGTCGTTGCTCACTTTCAGCATCCGGTTATCGGGTGCTCCCCGGAATTCGGCCAACTGACCTGCCGGGGCCGCGCCCACGATGGTAAACGCCTTGATGGTCTGCGGGCTGTCGAACTCGTATTGAATCCACGCATCCTGCCCGACTTCCATCGGCGGCAACGTTTTGGCAGTAGCCAGGTCGCCGTCGGTCAATTCGGCTAAGCTGAAGGTGCCGCCACTCGCGGTTATTTTCGGATTCAGCGATAAAACTGGCTTTTCGGCAGCAGGCAGTCGGTAGGCAATAACGGCGGCATCGGCGTAATAGCCCGGCACGGCACCCGTCGGTCCGCTGAATGTATCCGCTGTCAGCGCAACATTCTGGAATTTGCCCGTTGTGTTTGGTGGCTGAGGCAGTTTCCCCGAAAACGCCTGACCGCCCGTCACACGCGTTTCGGTCCAGACGTATTTTTTCATGGCATCGGGCGGCTGAACCCACGGCCCACCCGTTACGCTCCATCCCGGCGACCCGGCAATGGCCATTTCGAGTTGCAGTTTTTGGGCCAAATCAGTCGTGTGCTTAAACGCATCTTTCCATTCGGGCGTCATGAACACCAGCTTTTTGGGCGTTACGTTGGGCGTAAACAGGCTGGCATCGAAGTTCTGAAAGCCGCCAATGCCCACCCGCTTCATCCATTCGAGGTCTTTGGTAATGCCCTCTTTCGTGACGTTGCCGTTCATCCAGTGCCACCAGACGCGGGGTTTGGCCGCATTGGGCGGAGTCATGAAGCCCGCTTTGAGTGCATCAGGCGCTGGCTGACAAAACACAGATGCCGATGGACCGAAGACAAGCAGGAATAGTAATATGTATTTCATGACGACAGCTTTTAAGTGGTTGGCTTATAATGAGTTAACCTACTTTATCTGCATTGTTTTTTGCAGCCGTGAATCCGTTGAGGACCCACCTACCATAATCGTAACCGGCCCTGCTTCTACTTCCCAGCCGTTAGTTTTTTCATTCCACCAGGCCAATGATTCAGCTTTTAGCGGCACCGAAACGATTTTTGTTTCGCCCGGTTTCAGGGAGACCCGACTAAAGCCTTTCAATTCTTTGGTGGGGCGCACCACCTTAGATTGGGGATACTGAACGTAGAGTTGAACTACTTCATCGCCCTCCCGACTTCCCGTATTTTTCACCGCAACCTGAACCGTTGCCGCGCCATTTTTGGCAAGGGTCTCCGCAGGTAGTTTAAGGTCTGAATACTCAAATTTGGTGTAGCTCAGCCCGTAGCCAAATGGATATAGCGGAGCCTCTTTGCTGTATAAATAGGTACGACCCTTCCGAATGTCATACTCCGACAGGGGTGGAAGTTGGTCCAGTGATGTAGGCCAGGTTTGGGTCAGTCGCCCAGCCGGATTATAGTCGCCAAAAATGACATCGGCGATGGCCGCTCCCTGTTCCTGAGCCGTATGGGTCGTATGAAGAATAGCGGGAATATGCGCCTGTGTCCAGTTAATTGAGTAAGGAAAGCTGGAGATGAGCACGACAATCGTGTTGGGATTGGCCGCATATACTTCCTTGACTAAGTCTTCGGAAGGTATGTCCAGCGATTGGCGGTCACGTCCTTCCCGACCATCTCCGTTTTCGGGACAGGGCTTGGTACTGCCATCGCGATTAAAAGCCTCACCAATGTTCGTGACGCCACACATGGGGTCGTTGCCGATGACAACAATGGCCATGTCGGCTGTCCGGGCTGCGTTTACGGCGGCCTGCCCCTCGTTATCAGCCGCAAAGTTTACCGTTACCGAAGCACCCAGCTTGTCTTTAATACCCTGCAACACACTAACCGCATACGGCGTGGGGCCACCGTAGAAATCCGTCGACACCAGTGCGGCCCGTGGCCCAATGACCGCTACTGACTTAATCGCCGTTTTTGTCCGGGGTAAGAAATCACGCTCATTTTTTAGTAACACGACCGACTCGCGGGCAACCTGTCGGGCCACCGCTTTATGCTTCTCGGACTGCCAGGGTTCAGGTTCGCCGGACTGCCCGATTTTGGCGTAGGGCACTTGCCCCGGCGGGTCTAAGACACCCAGTTTGATAAGGGTTTTAATTTTCCCACGCAGGGACGCATTCAGGTCGTTCTCCGTCAATTTATTCTCGGTAATGGCCCCCTTGATGATACTGGGAATCGAATCGCCGAACGTCAGGAACTGGTTCATGCCCAGCTTGATAGCAGCCGCGTAGCCCTCCCGGTTCGTTTTGACATACTTATGCTGATTAATCAGGTGACTCATGGCACCGGCATCCGACGAAACAATGCCGTTAGCACCCCACTCCTTCGCAAGAACCTCTTTGAGAACGGGGTGAATCGTCATCGGAATCCCATTCCAGGCATTGTAGGCCGCCATGTACGACGCTGCGCCCCCTTCGGTAAAAGCCATTCGGAACGGCACCGAATAATACTCGCGCATCAGGCGAACGTCGAAGTTGGAAGATGACCGGGCGCGGGTGGTTTCGTTACTGTTGGCGAAAACGTGTTTCAGCAGCGCGGCCGCCTGCCAGTAGCGCGGGTCGTCGCCCTGAATGCCTTTGGTGAGCGCCACCGCCATCGTTCCGGTTAAAAAGGGGTCTTCGCCAAAACTCTCGTCGTTGCGGCCCCAGCGCGGGTCGCGGGCCAGGTCGGAGGCTGGCCCCCACAGGACCAGCGTGTTTCGTTTGTAGTTCTCGTTCTGGCTCAGATACCGGGCTTCGTAGCCCATGACGGCTCCGGCCCGTTTAATCAGGTCGGGATTCCAGGTTTCGCCCATGCCATACACCTGCGCGAAGGACGTAGTCTGGATGGTTTTTTTGGTTAGACCCGGTCGGTCGTAGAGCTTTACCTGGTGGATGGCTTCGGCATTGCCCGGCGAGCTGATGCTCAGCCGGGGTACGGCAAAGTCGGTAATCAGCCCAATTTTTTCGTCCAGCGTAAGCAGCGATACCAGATTGTCGATTCGCTTATCCTGGGCCAGATTTGGGTTCTGAAACGGATACGTCGTCTGAGCTTTCAGCGGTAAGATACCAACCAATCCCAGCAGAATTCCAGCAATCCATGTACAGAAGCGTGTTCGATTTGTCATTTGAATGTCGGATTTGGGATGTCGGATTGCGGATTTATTGCTGACGCGTGCGTCAGCCTACTCGGGCGTCAGCAATAAATCCGCAATCCGACATCCTCAATCCCAAATTAAAATTTATAGAACTTGATTCTGACAATGCTATACTCATCCGTGGCATTTTTAGGAAAACGCAGGGTTCCTACTTTCGTGTTTTTCAGGGCAAAACTGCCAATACTGCCTCCACCGGTGCCTTCATCGCCGTTCAATCGTCTGGAAACGACCCATTTATCGTTCACAAATGTTCCTTCTTCCAGAAACTCAACATCGACCTGTGCTCTTTTAGGGTCTGCCTTTGTGGGGGTAAACGTTAGTTCGTAATCCTTCCCAACGGCGATGAACTCGTCCGGCCCAAGGGCAAAAACAAGTCCCCCGGCCATTGTTGGTTTTTTTCCTGTGTAAGCAGCACCCGCAAATCCTCTGGGTACCACCAGGTCAGCCTTTACGCTATAGCCCGGTAACGAAACTGTTTGTGAGCTGGCCGTCGAGTCGACAAACACACCGGCCATCGTGCCCTTGCCCTGGTGTTGCAAAATCAACGTCTGCACCTGCGACAAAGCCGCGAAGGTTTTGGTGAAAGGGTCCTGCTCAGCAGGAATGGCATCAATGCCGAAGGGCGCCACGCAGATGGCATCATGCTGACCATATATCCAGAAAGCCAGATTGGCCGCTTCTAAGCCTTGCTTCAGTTCGGGGATAAATACCGGATTGCCGGGGCGGTGGTATTGCTCGACTAACGCATAAACACCTTGTTTGGGCGCATACACATTCGGCGTAATGAAATCAATTGCCGGGGCATTGGCCCGCCAGATATCCAGCGTGTGCGGCACGGGTCCCCCACTGGGATATTTGCCGGCGATGCCCGTAAACCCAATGGCTTTTGGCCAGGCGTTGACAAACATGGGTATCGGATAAGCTTCTTTCCCCGCAGCGGCCAATTGTCCCACAAATCGGGCATAGTGGTAGGCGGAGAACAGCTCTTCCGGCAGATAAGACAGCACCTTCGGGTTCTTCTCATCCAGCACGCTTTTACCAAACACTTCTTCCCAACTTCCCGATGTCTTATAACCGGTTGATTTCCAGGCACTATCAAGTTCGGGTTGCAGTTTCCCCCTGTTCGCTGTCAGATAACGCATCAGGTCAGCCGGAACCCCTTCCTCGTAGGCCTTACTGGCTTCCGGGCTATACTCACGAGGGCTGTTAAACAGACCCACCTCGTTTTCCACCTGCGCCATAATCACCGTCTGGTACATCTCATCAACCTGCCGGATGTGTTGCATCAGCGTTTTGAACGCTTTGGCATCCGCTTTCAAATTTGCTTCGGAAAAGACAGACAGCAGGGGCAGAGATTCGCCCTGTTTATTCTTAGCCCGTGGATACTTCTCTGTATTGGTCTTGACCCAGGTGGGTACGTAGGTGGAATAGGTAGTTTTGAAGGCGCCAAACCAAAGAATACCCACATGCAGATTTTGTTTTCTGGCCCCGGCAATCATACTATCCACCAAAGCGAAATCAAATGTTCCTTCTTTTGGCTCAATCAGTTCCCAATACACCGGTGCCAAAACCGTGTTGACGTGTTTCTGCTTCATCAGTGACCACACCGGCCGCATGTACCCCGCACCAGAAACCGTGGAGTTGTGGAGTTCACCACCCAGGGCTAAAAAGGGCTTGTCTTTCACCATCAATTGCACCGTATTCCCCTTTTTCTCCAGATGAGGAGGTTTATACGATTGGGCAACGAGCGAAAAGCCACTCAGCAGGAGAAAGACTAAAAAAATGGAAAACCGCATAGCAGGATTTCGGATATAGGATGTCGGATTGGGGATTTGTTGCTGACGCCAGAGTAGGCTGACGCGTGCGTCAGCAATAAATCCGACATCCCCAATCCCCATTCCGCAATTAAAATTTATAGTTTGCCGTCAGGAAATACGCACGGGGCATGGAGCCTTGCGTAGCGTAGATTGCGTTCGGGTTAGCGGCAACGAAATCTTTTGTGAACCCCTGCCGATTCAGGGCCGCCGGAAAGCCACCCGGCCCCGACCAGCCCAGAATCCCGTAGGTGTTGAACAGGTTGTTGACGTTCGCCTGCAAACTGAACTTCCGGGTGAAATCGTACCCGAACGACAGGTCGGCGATGCCGAAGGCGGGCAGTCGGAACGCATTGGGAACATTCGCCTGCCGGGCACCCATGTAGCTGTAATTGAGCGAGGCAAAAAACTTGTTGCCGCTGTAGGTCGGGTTCAGGTTAAAAATCGTTTGGGCGTTGTTGTCGGTTTCGTTGCCCGAATAATCAACCAGCACATCATCCTGCGGACCGGCAGCATTTTCGAGGTAGGCTTTGTAAGTCGTAGCTTTCGACCCCTGGAACGTGGCCCCGGCCCGAATGGCGAGTTGTGGGGTGATGGCATACGTGGCTTCGAGTTCAACCCCCTTCGTCGTGTATTTGGCAAACTGCGTACCCGGATTGTAGTTGGAACCGTCGGGATTAGTGAAGGTCTGGGCGTTCGGTACGTTGCTCAGGATGCTGTAAAAAGGGGTGACAAACAGTTTAATCCGTTGCGAACTGACTTTATACCCGGCTTCAAGCTGCTCCACTTTCTGAGCAGCCGTGGGGGTATTGTTTAGGAGGAAATTCGTGTTCAGGCCCTGAAAAAAGCCTATATCCGGCGATTTATTGCCGTTCGAGTAGCGCACATAAACCGCCTGTTTATCGTCGAGCCGGTAGTTTAGTCCGCCCGAAAATGAGACCGTATTGATGCTCCGGTTGTAATCCAGATGCTGGCCTTCGGTGCCGCCCCCGTTGTCGTACAGCGTCAGCGGATTGCCGTCGCGACCGCCATAGGTTGGGTCATTGCGTTTTGGATTGGGAACGCCCACGGAATTAAAGCCTTTCACCGTCACGCTTTCGTAGCGAACCCCCCAATCGAAATTCAGCGCGGGGCTGATTTGCCAGTCATGACCAAAGAACACAGCGAACTGATTCTGGGTAGCCTTAGCCACGCCCTGCCCATCCCGGCCGACATCCATAAAGCCGTTGGGGTCGGTTACCTGATAGGTTTTGCCATCCAAACCCGTCAGTGTAATGTCGGTCAGGTGCGGCCGGTCCTGCATTGTACCCACGCCGATGCCCACGTCATTCGATATGCCTGCGATGTCGATAGTCGAACTGCTTACGAAACTACCGAGGGTGAAACTCATCCTGTCGAGTTTCTTCGCGATTGAAAACTGGTCAGTAAACTCACTGCGGTCGTTCTGTGAATAGAACAGTGGCAGGAAAAACAGCGAGTTCTTCTGCACATTCGAGCCGGGAAAGTTGTTCTGTTCGCCCGGAATGAACTTAAAGCCCGCGAAGTTGCCATTGATGATGTTGGGTAACTGCGTAACTGTCCCCAACTGTTGGCCTGTTACGCGGTCTTTGAAGGTATAGGTGCCAAACTTGCCGAGGTTGTGCGGAATGGCGTAGAACAACAGTACGTCGGTGGCAAAAGGCGTGACAACCGCCGGTACGTTCTGCGACAAACTCTTAACCGAATAGCGACCATCATTTTTGAGCGTAAAGCCCTTTCCGAGGTCCTGCACCCAACTCAGGCCCGCCGTAAACTCTTTGGCGTGAAACTTGTCTTTCGACCGGAAGGTGGCTGTCTGGTTTTCATTGATTGGAACTTGCAGGGTTACGTCGGGCAGGTAATAGGAGTCGGTGGTGGAGAAGCCTGCCGGAATCTGGGGGTTGTCCCAGCCCTGCGTCGGGATAAATTCGGACACGGCATTGCGGTCGTTGAGGTATTTAGCATACACTTTCAGGGAACCGGTCGCGTACGTTTTCAGGATATTGGCCCGCACCTGCCCGCCATTGTTCATGGCGTAACCGGGGTAGCGTGCTCCGTTGGATGTGCGGTAAAAACCACCCACGTTGAAAGTCAAATCTTTGGCTTTGTTCAGGGGTCCACCGACGTTCACATCGGCGCGGTAGTAGGGGTTCTTGCCGTCACCTTCCAGCCCGTATTTGGCCCGCACCTCGCCCGTGAGGGTTTTACCGCCGGTTTTGCTGATGTAGTTAAAAATACCGCCCGGCGCGTTGGCCCCGAGAATCGAGGCTGAACCACCCCGCACAGCCTCAACCCGCGCCGTGGTGGCATCCGCCCGAAGAAAGTTATCGACTCCCGAATTCAGGTTGGTAACGGGCAGTCCATCTTCCTGCATCGAGACATAGTAGTAGCCCGATGCGTTATCAATCGAGCCCGCCGAAATACCCCGTGAGTACACCGTATTCCAGATTTCGCCCCGCGCCTGATTGACATACACGCCCGGAATGTTCTTGAGCAAATCGGCGGCACTGGTAGCCGCTACCCGCTCTATCTGCTTGGTATTCAGGGTGCTGATGGCCACCGACGCTTCCATTCGCGACCGCTGGTCAAACAAACCCGTTACGACAACTTCGTCCAGCGACTGATTATCATCGACAAGCGAAACATTGAGAGTAGTGCGGGTTCCCACCGTAATTTCCTGGGATTTATACCCGACAAAGCTGAACACCAATACCGCATCGCCGTTGGGAACACTAATCGTGTAGCGACCGGCGGCATCGGAGGAAGCACCGCGTAAACTGCCCTTGATGATAACGTTTACGCCTACTAAGGCCTCGCCTTTGCGGTCGCTGATTTTCCCCTGCACCGTGATGTCGGCAGGGGAAACCGGACGGGATTGCGCGACCCCGGGGCTGAAAAGACACGCAGTAACGAGGACGAGTAACTGGCCGAGTTTCTGGATAGGGAACAGTCGAATGAGAAGACGGAGTTGCATTCGGTTGAGGAGTTTAATACGATACAAAAGTATCCTCGTAACGAGTGCAATTTTTTATCAGAATCAGGCAATGGATAGTCAAAATCAATCCACTTCCCGATAGGCCTTCGGTGTTATACCCATTTTGGTTCTGAAAAAGCGGCCAAAATTGCTGGGGTCCTGTTTTCCGATTTGCCAGGCAATTTCGCTAATGCTTAAATCCGTCTGGGCCAGCAGCACTTTGGCCTCCAGCAGAATCATTTCGTCCAATAAATCCCGCGCCGATTGACCGGTGGCGGCCTTCACGCATTTGTTCAAATGATTCGGGGAGATATGGAGCAAATCGGCATAATCGGCTACCTGTTGTTTCTCGTAAATAAACTGGCTCAGGGCATTCTTATAGAGTTGCGTAAAGCGCAGCGCAGCGTTATCGCTGCGGTCGGTGGCCGTACTGTCGCCGAATTGGGTGGCTCTTTTTAACTCGGTAAACAGCGCAAGCAGGTAGATTCTGAATATATCGACAGAATCGGCCCGGTTTTTTTTGTACTCGATGTGCAGCCTGTTCACTAAGGGCAGTATCTGCGTAAGCATTTCAGTATCAACATCAACCAAAGGATTTCCCAGGAACTGGAGGAAGGGGAATTCATGTTCGAGGTCCTGCTTCTGCCAGCGTTTGGTGAGCAAATTGGTATCGAAGTGGCAGTAGTAGCCCCGGATGTCCTCACTCATCCACTCATCGAAGCTAATCTGGTGGGCGGGCAGGAAAAAGAAGGTATTCGCCAGCACTTCGTAGCGGGTCAATCCCTTCTGCCGAACCATACTGCCGTGGGTGATTAAAATAAAATCAATGACGGTTTTGCGGTGCGGGGGCATCGGAAATTTCATAACCTGACGCACATCTTCAATCCGATTGATATGAAACGTATTGTAGTAAGGCCCCTGCATGGACTGCCAGCCCGCAACCTTAAATACCACTCCGCCCAGGGTATCGGGCGTTAGGGTTGGCACCTGCCCTGACTTGGCTTTTGTCCTATTATTCATTGAACGTGTACTTTTTCACCGGCGAGGCTTTTAGGTAGCTTCACCAATCAAAAGTAAACGATTAACAGTCAAAACCAATCTACGGAGGATGGACTCTGGTAAATTCTAAGAACGTCAACGAAGGATGCGGCCCGTGAAGCGGAAGAAGGAGTAGCTGCAAAATGTGCTTAAGGCGGTCAACCCATGCCAAACGGCATGACCCTGGAGCAGTGAATGAGGATCACAGTCCACTTTCTGAACGTCGAGCGTCCGAATCCTGATAGCTATCACAATCAATACAAGGCTAAGGAGGGCTACACCAAGCGAACGCTCTTTTCGGAATTGGCCATAATTGAGTAGCATTAACCCGTTTAACAGCAACAGCAAAGCCGGTACCAGCCGGGCGCTGGATAGCCACAGGGCTACCTGTAAAAAGACGACCACCAACCCCACAACCGACAGCACCCAACCTGTTTTTTGCAGCGGTGTCAATCTAAGTCCGGGTAAAACATGATACAAAGCGATGCCCACCAGCGACAGCAGAACAGCATAGGTCCCGTTCATATCTACGCGCTGGCCAGCATACGTCAGAGACGCATGAAAAAAGGCGCTGCCAACGCTCAGGTACACCATACAGGCCCCCAGTAAAGCCGAAAGCATAGGAAAATTCTCCAGTTGGTTTTGCCCCGGTTTCCCTCTATTCCGGGCATCCTCCCCGGCAATGCCTACTAAGAAGATACCGAAAAAGAAGTACGCCAGGTTCGAGTAGGTATTCACAGGCTGATGAAAAAACCGATTCACCTGGTTAAACTCGCAGTACTCTACCGTTATGGCCGATTGGCTGATTCGCATGCCCGACCAGATGCTTCCTCCCAAAGAGGTATCCAGTCCAATCCAAACCACCAGCATCCCTATCGTGAAACAGGTTGAGCGAAGCAACAATCTGGACAAAACGGATAGCGTCACAACAAAGCAGGTTAAACGGGGGTCCTAACGCAAATCAACTTTTTTTCAGCAACTGGCGGAGTGTACGTTCCATCCAGTCTGGTCTTGTTGGACAAGGAAAAATGACGGATGAAATGACGCTCGGCTTCCGGTGTCCCTAAATGGGTCATTTAACCCGCTGATCAGGCCGCCAATAGGGTTCGCCCGCTGCAATGAACTCAACCGGCACTTCGGGCATGAACCCCTTCAGCCATTCGGCACAGTACTTCATGCCAGCCTGCTCGGAGACTAAATGCCCCAGGATAACCAAGGCCTTCTTTTGACCTGACGTAATCGCGTCCTGTACATACTCTACTAACTCCCATTCGTGGGTCTCGCCAACCACCAGCACATCAGCCTGAGCCAGATACGGAATACCCGGCATCAGGCTGACATTCCCCCAACTGGCCATTACCCGCTTAACCGGCAACTGGGGATCGCCAATGACCCGCATGGTTCGGATAGTCAGTTTGGTGGCCATTCCCTGAGTGAGAAGCACCAGCGGTGTTTCCGGAAAGGTGAACAGGCGCGGGTTTTGTGGATCGGCATTTTTCTCCCAGCCCAACTCCCGGATCATGCCCGTGGCGATACCGTCGGGTCGGCGTCCGTGCCAGTGATCGTGGAAATGAAAGACTGCCATGCCCTGCTGCCGGATAAAGTCGCGCTTGAGCTGATAGAGTGAATCCTGCTGGATAGGCTCGGTCCGATCCTGATGAGAGTAGTAGGTTGGCTCATGGGTAATGACCATATTCAAGCCTTTGGCGGCCGCTCGCTGAAGTACATCCAGAGTGGCCATCATCGTCGAAGCAATGCCTTTAACCGGCATCTCCGGGGTACCTGCAATCAGGTTATCGACGGTCTGCTCCCGCCAGGGAATGCCCACGTTGGTTTTAATGCGGTCAACGACCTGACCAACCGTGAGTGATTGCCTTTCGGCTGCCCGGACCAGGCTGGCAACCGAAAGGCCCAGGGAGGCCATCAGGAATGTGCGACGGGACGGGTTACAGGAAGTCATAAGGAAAGAGCCATGAGCCATCCATACACAAAGGTCAACGAGCGTCAATCTTTACCTGTAGGCGGCTAAATAGCGATTGGCTGTTCATGCTTAACCGCTGCGCTGGTCTATGACAGCCCGCCGGCATTCGGCCAGTGCCGTCGGACCTGTCAGCTGGGTTTAGCTGCCTGAGAGTAGGTTAGCGGAGTAACCGGTTTATTAGGAAAAGAAGCGTCATGACTACACTGAAAGCGGTTCTACCCCCAGCCATCAATGCTTACCTGCTGACTGTCGCTTTGTTGGCTGGCCAACTGGTTCAGGCCCGTATCGTCCGTATCGAAATCACGAACAGGCAGTCGCCAACGTTTGAGGGGAAACGTTTCGGGCAGGTGGGCGCTTATGAAAAACTTCGCGGAAAAGCCTACGGCGAACTTGACCCGACTCACCCGCAAAACGCCATCATTACCGATATCAGGCTGGCCCCGCGCAATGCAAAAGGCATGGTGGAGTACGTAATGGATATATACATACTCAAGCCCATTGACCTCAACAAGGGTAATCACAAACTCTTTCTGGAGGTTAACAACCGGGGTGGAAAACTCTTCGGTGGTTTTAACAGGAGCAGCGGAGGCAACGACCCAACTACGGCCACCCAGGCTGGCGACGGGTTTCTGATGAATCAGGGCTACACGATTGTCTGGAACGGATGGGACCCGTCGGCAACGCCCGAAAACAACAACATGACCATCCGCATACCCGTTGCTAAACAGCCGGATGGGTCGCCGATTACGGGACCTTCCTACGAATACATTGTGTATGACAACGCTGCGTCGGCAAGTCATGCGCTCGCCTACCCTGCCGCTACGGCTGACAGGGGGCAGGCAACCCTGACGGTACGCGACCACTTACCGGATTCGCCCACGGTTATTCCGGCGGATGGGTGGGAGTACGTCAGTGAGCGAATGATTCGGCTGCTCCCGGCCGGAACACCGTTTAAACAAAGCGCCATTTATGAGTTTAAGTATACAGCCCGCGATCCAATCGTGGCGGGCATTGGTTTGGCGGCTACGCGGGACTTCGTTTCGTTTTTACGCCACGCCCCAACCGATGCGTTCGGCAATCCGAATCCATTGGCAAACGACGTTCGGTTTACTTTCTCGTTTTCGGTCTCCCAACCGGCCCGCTACCTGAACGATTTCCAGACGCTTGGTTTCAATGCCGACGAGCAGGGCATGCGCGTTCTGGATGGCATCGAAAACTGGTTAGGTGGAAGTAGCGGAATCGGCCTGAATGTTCGGTTTGCCCAACCGGCCCGAACCGAGCGTAACCGGCAGAATCACCTGTATCCCGAAGCGATCTTTCCCTTTGCGTACCCAATTCTGACCGATCCGATAACGGGAAAAACAGCGGGTCGACTTGCAGCCTGCTCGGCCAGCCATACGTGCCCCAAGGTTTTCGAGATTAACTCAGCGAACGAATACTGGGTGAAAGCGGCTTCGCTCCTGCATACCGATACGAAAGGAAATGACCTGCCCGACCCCGAAAATGTCCGTTTCTTTCTCGTATCGGGTGCTCAGCACGGTGCGGGCAATGCCACGTCGCGGGGCATCTGTCAGCAGTTTCAGAATCCAACGAATGCCGAACCGCTTCTGCGGGCGCTCTTTCTCGCGCTGGATGATTGGGTGACGAAGGGGGTTGAGCCGCCCAGGAGCGCCGTCCCCCGACAGGCTGCCGGAACCGCCGTAGCCGCCATTCCACAACCCGGTTCGCAAACGGGTGTAGTGCCGCAGGCCGCTCTGGGCTGGCCAGCAATTCCAGGGGTAACCTATAGCGGGCTTGTTACGACGCGTTACCAGCTTGACTTTGGCTCCTCGTTCAATCAGGGAATCATGGCCAACGCTCCACCCACAACAGCCAACCGCCCGGTTTACGTGAATTTTGTGGCCAAAGTTGATGCGGATGGTAATGAAGTGGCGGGCATTCGCTTACCAAACGTAGCCGTAGCAACGGCTACAACTACAGGCTGGGCCTTACGCCGGACTGAATTTGGTGAAAATGAGGGGTGTGAGGGTGCCGGTCAATACATACCGTTCAGGACCACCAAAGCCGAACGAGTAGCGGCCAACGACCCGCGCTTATCGCTGGAGGAACGGTACAGCACCCATGCTGGCTATGTAGCAGCCGTTTCGCAGTCGGTCCATGAACTACTGAAACAACGTCTGCTACTGGCTGAAGATGCACAGGACTATATCAACAGCGCCGAAGCCAGCCGTATTCTCAAATGATGCGTTGTAACCGGATAATTACCCGAACAATGTTCCTATTTTTAATTGGCTGTCCGCACGTTTATCTTTAAGAAAATTTACCGTTCCGGCGGTACTTTAGCGGAACGACCAGCTACTTTGTGAACATCTTTTCTCAACTCTATTCGGATCAATCAGCCGACCGGCCTCCTCTGGCCGACATGGCCATGCTGGCGCTCGAGTTCAGCCCGGATTCGGTTTCGCCGGTTCGGGTAAAGCAGGCCAATGCGGCTGCTCAGGCCCTGATCGGCCCTTTATCCTTTCCTTTGGCAGGCGCTGCATTAGATCAGTTACCCCCACCCTTCAACGGGCCGGAATTGCGCGAGCAGGTAAACAAACACTGCGGTCGCCCCGGCAGTTCCTCCTTTCAGCTCAGGCATCTTAACCAACCCGACGGGGCCGTTCAGGTCTATACGGGTCAACTGCTAAACGTCGATCATCAACTGCTGATATTGACCTTGCAGCCTATGGGGCCGGACGCTCGGATGGAGACCCTTGGGCAGGTTATGGAACGGATGCCAACCGGCCTGATCCTGTTTCAGGCGATACGCGATACCCACCAGACCATTATTGATTTTCAGGCAGTTCTCTGTAATCAAATGGGGGCGGCTCTATCCCGCCAAAGCCGGCAGGACATCCTGACCCGTCCCATCAGCGAACGCTACCCCAACATGGAGGCCTTTGAACTCTTTCATCGCTACGTAGCCGTTGTCATGACAGGTCAACCCCACCATCAGCTTCTGTATCTGCCGACTCAGGACATCTGGCTGGATGTATCCGTGGTCAAATATGAGGATGGGCTGCTGGTTTGCTTTCAGGATGTGACCCAGGGCCAAAAGACGGCTTCTCTGCTGGAAAGCGTGATGAGCAGTTCACCCGCTTCGGTACGCTATTACGAAGCCATTCGGGATGAGTCGGGTCGGATTATCGATTTTATGACCAGCACGGGCAATGAGCTGGCGGCTTACCGGCCATATCGGGCACTCCAGTCGACAACGGGTCAGCGGTTGCTGGTACTTTATCCATACCTGAAGGACAACGGGCTGTTTGATCGCTACGTAGCCGTGGTGGAGTCAGGCCAGAGCGACCAGTTTGAAACCAGTTATCCCCTGCCGACGCATCTGGTTTGGTTCGACTGCCGGGCCGTCCCACATGGCAACGGTCTGGTACTGACGACGCTCGATATTACCACCCGGAAAGAAGCTCTGGTAGCCCAGCAACAACAGGCGACCCTGCTGCAATCGGTGTTGGATCATTCCCTGACGGGTATGGCCTGGCTACAGTCAGTTTTTGATGCACAGGGGCAGTTGGTCGACTTTATCCTGGCCAAGATCAATGCAACTTTAGCCCAGGTACTTCAGCAGTCGCCCCAGGACCTGGAAGGCAAGCTCCTATCTGATCAAATGCCCCATCAGATGGTCGCTGGTCTCTTCGACCGGTATGTCCAGGTGGCGCGTAGTGGGCAGTCCCAGCGGTTTGAGTGGGCCAACCCAGCGGGTACGATCTGGTTTGATGTGTCTGCGGTGGCCATTGAGGGTGGCCTGATCGTTACGTTTATGGACATCACGGCCATCAAACTGGCTCAGTTGACTCAGCAACGCCAGGCGGATCTGCTCCAGGGGGTGCTCAACAGTTCGACCAGTAGCATTCTGGTACTGGAGCCTCTCTCGGACGAAGCGGGTCTTATCGAAGATTTTCGGATTAGTTTGGCCAATCCGGCATCGTTACGCTTATTTTCTTACTTTGTTGAGACCCATGCCACTCCCCATGAGTTGCAGAATCATTCCCTACTGAGCATTTTCCCGACCGTTAAACAACGAGCCTTGTTTCCGGCCCTTCTGACGGTGGTGAACACGGGCCAGCCCATCCATACGCCAGTGGATTACCCGGCGCTGGGGTTAACCTATGCCTATGACCTCAGTCCCTTCCGTAATGGAGTCTTAATGATTACGACTGACATTACGCCCCTGCGGGTCTATCAGCAGCAACTGGAAGCGAACAATCTGGCGTTAAGTCGCTCAAACGACTATTTGCAGCAATTCGCCTATGTGGCTTCCCACGATTTGCAGGAGCCGCTGCGTAAAATTGAGGCTTTTGGCGATCTGTTGCTGACCCAGCATGCTGAGGGCCTTGATGCCAGGGGTCAGGATTTGCTTCGGCGCCAGCAGCAGGCCGCCCAGCGGATGCGTACCTTAGTGAAAGACTTGCTGGGCTATGCCCGGCTGACGACACAACTCCCTCCCTTTGAGGCAGTTTCCCTACAAACCCTCATTCAGGACGTTCTGGGCGATCTGGAGACCACGATCCGGGAAACAAATGCTCACGTGACTGTAAACGAGCTGCCCATCATCCCCGGCAATGCAACCCAGCTTCGGCAACTGCTGCAAAACCTGGTGGGTAATGCCCTTAAGTTCGCCAAACCGGGCCAGCCGCCCCAGGTGCGGGTGGACGCATTCCGGCTGAGGGCTGATCAATTGCCCCAGCCCAGCCTTTTGCCCTATCAGGACGAGTGGGTCGAGCTGCGGGTGGCCGATGAGGGTATCGGCTTCGAGGAGTCGTACCGGGAGCGCATTTTTGAGTTGTTTCATCGGCTTCACGGCCGTAGCCAGTACGTGGGAACGGGTATTGGGTTAGCCGTGGTTAAAAAAGTGGTCGAGAATCATCAGGGCTTTATCACGGTCCATAGTCAGACCGGAGCCGGAGCTACGTTTCGGGTCTATTTACCGATGGCCTAACCGAACCTTCATTTAATTTACTTACTACCCGAACCAGTTCCAGATAGTATGTCCCCGTTCCAGCAAATTACGCCTTCTTTATACCAGATCGGCCTGGGTGTGGTTAACGTGTTTGTCATTAAAGACAAGGACCTAACCTTGATCGATACCGGGTACACGGGCAGCATGGCCAAAATTTTTTCGGTACTTCAGCAGGCGGGAGAAGACCCAGGGGCAATCAAACGGGTGATCCTGACCCATGCTCACCCGGATCATGCCGGTAGCGCTGCTGCTATCAAACAGACGCTGGGCGTGCCGGTGCTGGCGCATCATCGGGAAGCGCCCCTGCTCGAAGCGGGCCTTAGTGGAGCGGGGCCAATCCATCGTTCGCCGGGTGTGCTCAATTGGTTAATTTACCAGGCGTTTATCAAGAGAGGGACGAGTCGCATTACGCCGGTGGGTGTTGATGAACGGCTAAACCATCAGGACCTCCTCCCCATTGCCGGGGGGCTTGAGGTTCTTCATACCCCTGGCCATAGTGGGGGGCATCTGGCCTTCTGGTTAAAGCAGGAAAGTGTGCTGATCGCTGGCGATGCGTGTGCCAATAGTATGGGGTTAGACCTGAGCACCGTTTATGAAGATCGGGCGGTCGGGCTGCAAAGCCTGCTGGCACTGGCCGAGCTGAACTTTGAGAAAGCCGTCTTTGGCCACGGTGGTCCGATTCAACGCCGTGCCAGTCAACGATTTAAAGCCAGGTTTGGAGCTGCCAGCCCACGCCAGTTGTCTTAGTCTGACATAAACAGCACGTTTTTCTGATACCTGGATGAGCAGGAGGTAACCTATTCCTGGCAATAACCTGGGGCCGCCGTTGCTACTAAGATTTGTCTGTTCGGATGGGTATGCCCGTTATTTCGCGTGCCCGGCTCGAACGTTACGTCACTCACGACACAATCGGCCTGATCGTTAATGGGTACGAACGTTTTCACCCAGGTTACTCCCGTGAAATAATCGGAAGGTGCCCGCATTGCCCCTTCCGGGGCAGTCGATTGTTGTTCGGGTTAGTTCATGTGCTGGCATGTTTGTCCCTCCCTGACTGATAAGCCCGGCCAGAAGCACTGTCCACCAGGACAGGTTAGGAAAGAGTTAATAGCTCGTCATTTTATTTTCATACCAGGCACAAGCGGAACGGTATCTACCAGTTCTAACGACTGAACCATTTCCTTTGTGCCGGTCTTGTATTTTAGAAAATGCGGAGTCTGAATGTGTGCCTTATACGCATTGGTATCCGCGTAGATTTCTAAAATCGTAAAGTGCGTGGGATTGTCCTTTTCAGAAACGGCATACAAGGTCAGCACGCCAGGTTCAAGGCGCACCGACGCTTCGACTTCCTCTTTGAGGGCCGCTTTGTAATTTTCCAATTGAGCGGAATTAACCACAATTTTTGACAACCTGACCATTTGGCGTTTCTCCTGGGCAAAAGCATTACTATAGCAAACCGCTATCAGCATGGTTACGATGAGGCTGAAGGGCACTAAGCTCGTTTTATTTAGTTTCATTTTAGTTTGTTTACCATCAGTTAAGCAACCTGTATTGGCTGGGCGATTGACCAACTACCTGCTTGAACAGCCGGGTAAAATGTTGAGGATACTGGAAACCTATTTCGTAAGCAACCTCACTCAGCGACTTACTGGTATCAAAAATCTTTTCTTTAGCCACGTCGATCACTTTGGCCTGTATCAATTCATGGGCTGATTTTCCCGTTTCCCTCTTTACCAGGTCGCCGAAATAGTTGGCCGATAAATTCAATTCTCCGGCGCAATAACTTACGGAAGGCAAACCGAGGGTTTGCGGCTTATCGGAACTAAAATAGTCATCCAATAACCGCTCAAACCGGACTAACACATCTTTGTTGGTATGCTCGCGGGTGATAAACTGCCGGTCATAAAAACGGACGCAATAATTCAGAAGCAATTCAATATTGGTGACAATCAGCGTCCGGCTGTGTTTGTCAAGGGCATGGTCTAATTCGTACTGGATTTTGTGAAGGCATTCCAGTACAAGCTGCCGTTCGCGGGCCGAGAGGTGAAGCGCTTCGTTCGCGCCGTAGGCGAAAAAACTGTACTGGCTGATGTGCCTGCTCAGCGACGTTCCGCGAATCAGATCCGGGTGAAACGCCAGTGCCCAACCGGTCGGCTGTATCCGGTTTGCGGCCTCGTTGAACCCAAAAACCTGGCCCGGTGCAATGAAAAGCAGCGTTTCGTCCTGGTAATCGTAGTGACTGCGACCGTATGCCATGTCTTCGCACTTTAGGTCTTTCAAAAAGATGATGTACAGTCCCGACATCGAACGGGTTGCCTGAATGGGCGTTGATTTTGACTGATCCAGCACACTGACCAGGGGGTGCAGGGTTGGCTGCCCCCGCTCGGCATTGAACTGCGCGACGCTTTCTATTTTTATGATTTTGTTCATTTTCTACATGGGCTAAAAATCTCCAATCTGCTCACGACCTTATTTAACGTGAACTCGGGATTCGTTCAATCGCTACGGCCCGATAAGCTACTGAAATACAGCCAATGTAATCCCGAGTTCATGCTATTTACGGTTTTTTAGCCGTTTAAGCGTAAACGCTTCACCCGGTGCTAACACCTGAATCCGTTCCGGGTTGATTATCAGTTTAGCTAACTGCTTCGGGTCACCGTTGAAGGGAGTAAATTCGGGCGCGTCCACCGATCCCCAATGACAAAGCAGAAGCGGAGTGTTTGGGTAGGCATTGGCCACTTTTACGGCTCCTTCCAGGCGGAAATGCCATTCACTATCCGAGAAGTCAAAGAAAATAGCATCCGGCGTGGGCATAGTCAAGTGGCCCGGTGTTAACCGCGAATCGCCGGGTGCCCAGATGGTGCCATCCGGTGTTTCGATCCAGAAACCACAATAGTCTTCGGGTTTGAAGAATCGTTTGCTGGTTCCAGGATACGCATTTTGCCACTGGTGATCCGCTGCTGTTAGCTTGACCCGCACCGGGCCAACGTTGAACGTATCACCAATGCCATGCCCAAACGAGGGAAGCCCCTCGTTTTTCATTAAGGAATCAACGTAGACAGTCGAGTGATAGGCGCGAGTTGCGGAGGCCATCTCACGAGTCGTTGGCACACTGTAATGGTCGTTATCGCTGTGCGTAATTAGTACAGCGTCCAGACGGGGTACATCTTTCGGGGCGATGGGTGCATCGACCAATACGGGCATATCAAACGCTTTCAGTACCGGATCAACCATCAGGGTTGTCCCACGTGCATTGATAAAAAACCCGGCAAAGCCTAACCACCGGATGGTTGTCTGGTTCGATTTCGCAAACGCCTGGGTACCAAACGGCTGCGTTTTAGGGGCGCGGGCCTGATATTTCTTTTCTGCTTTTTTTGTGGTCGCGCTACTGTCAGAAACTGATTGCGCCTGTACGCTGAGCGTCGCAACGACAATAGCTATTATTGGAAATAGTAAACCGTTCGCTTTCATAAGTCCTTTCCGTTTTGGCAAAGGTCATACTCTATTTTCGGCAGACGGTTATACAGATTACGGGATTACTTACCCATATTACTGGTGGCTACGTGATGGAATCTATTAAAGAAAGCCTCTTAGCCCTAAACAGGTTTGTGAGTCGGTTAAACGGCTTCCAGACTGAAGGGGATTTTTCGGATGCGCTCCCCGGTCAGATCAAAGATGGCATTCGTCAGGGCAGGGGTGAGGGCTGGTAAACCAGGTTCGCCAACCCCACCGGCATCGTTCTCCATGATGTGCAACTCCACCGGCGGGGCATCCATGATGCGGGGCGTTGGGTAGTTGTAAAAGTTGGTTTGAAAAGTATCATGGTTCAAACAAACTCAAAGCCCGGTCGATTTCTCCATCTGCTCGGTGTAGCGCGTACCTACCACGTCAATCTGAGCCGAAGCGGCCTCCATTTCCTGCAGTTCATCCGCCGTTAGCTGAATGACCGCAGCTCCGTTGTTTTCTGTCAGGCGGTGCAGCTTCGTGGTGCCCGGAATCGGCACAATCCAGGGTTTTTGCGCCAATACCCAGGCTAAGGCAATTTGCGCGGTTGTGGCATTTCTGCGTTCGGCAAACGTATCCAGCAAATCAATCAACACCTGATTCGCCTTGCGGGCTTCTTCGGTGTATCTCGGCAGCGTGTTCCGAATATCCCCGGCGGCAAATGTGGTGGTTTCGTCAATTTTGCCGGTCAGAAACCCTTTCCCCAGCGGGCTGTACGCCACCAAACCGATGCCCAGTTCTTCAATCGTCGGAATGATTTCCCGCTCGTGCTGACGGGTCCAGAGCGAGTATTCGCTTTGTAGGGCCGTGACGGGCTGCACCGCATGGGCCCGGCGGATGGTTTGCGCCCCGGCTTCCGACAGGCCGAAGTGCTTTACTTTTCCTTCCTCAATCAGGTCGCGTACTGCCCCCGCTACGTCTTCGATGGGTACGCTGGGATCCACGCGGTGCTGGTAAAATAGGTCAATGACGTCCACACGGAGCCGTTTCATCGAAGCTTCGGCTACTTTTCGAATGTTCTCCGGGCGGCTATTCACCCCGGCCATTTTACCATCCTGAATGTTGAAGCCGAATTTGGTGGCAATGACGACTTCACCCCTGAACGGCTCCAGAGCTTCGCCGACGAGTTCTTCGTTGGTGAAGGGGCCATACACTTCCGCCGTATCGAAGAAGGTAACGCCCTGTTCAACGGCTGCCCGAATCAGGGCAATCATGTCAGTTGTGTCCTTAGCGGGGCCGTAGCCGTAGCTCATGCCCATGCAGCCCAGCCCAATGGCCGAGACGTCCAAATTTCTGTTTCCCAGCACGCGCGTTTGCCTAATTGTCTTCATAACGATGTGTTTCTAAGCAAGATACAAATCTACCTGCTCAACTATTTAGAAAAAAATTAATCGGGTGGCACCGCCAGTGCGGTGCCACCTTGATTGGTTTTCCAACCGTGGGCCACCCCGCGCCGAAGCGACAATACGTTGCTGACCGCGCCTGTTTGTTATGGGTTGCGGGCAGATTGCGGTCACGTTATCTTCATATCCGGCAGCCAATCCAGGACGATGGGTTGACTCACTGAATCAGACCATCGTCTAATCGCGCTCATTGGACCACCGTCAACGGCTTTACCAAACGGTTATCCTTTCCGTTTCGGGTTTATACATCTTATCGCCTGGTTGCAGATTAAAGGCTTTGTAAAAAGGCGTAAAGTTCATTAGCGGTCCGTTCACCCGCCACTTAGCCGGTGAGTGCGGATTGGTGTTGACGTACATACGCAAAAACGCATCCCTTGTTTTTACCCGCCATATCCTGGCTATCGAAATGAAGAACCGCTGATCGGGGGTGAAGCCATCTAATTCCGTTGTGTCTTTGCCAGGCGTGGCCCGGCCTTGTTCGGTCAATTTGAAGGCATCATAGGCAATGGCAACCCCCGCAATATCGGCGGTGTTTTCCCCCACCGTTAAGGCTCCTTTCACATGCACCGAATCGAGCACGGTAAACAAATTGTATTGGTCAATCACCTGCTGGGTTTTCGCTTTGAATTTGGCATAATCCGCTTTTGTCCACCAGTTTGTCACGTTGCCGACTTTATCATATTGGGCCCCCTGATCGTCAAACGAGTGCGTTATTTCGTGACCAATCACCATGCCGATGCCGCCATAGTTCAGCGCATCATCGGCAGACAAATCGAAATAAGGAGATTGTAGGATGCCAGCCGGGAAAACAATTTCGTTGAGCGGAGGATTGTTGTAAGCCGTTACCGTTGGCGGAGTCGTATGCCATTCGGTTCTGTCGACCCGCTGTCCTGCTTTAGCCAAACTGTAGCCGTACTCATGTTTAGTTGCGGCCAGCCGGTTTTCAAAATAAGCGTCTCTTTTTACGTCAACAGTTGAATAATCCCGCCATTTGTCGGGGTACCCAATTTTCTGATTGAACGCGTACAGTTTTTCTTTCGCCTTTGCCTTCGTGGAATCGCTCATCCAATCCAGCTTATTGATGCGGGTTTCAAAGGCTTTTTTGAGGTTATCGACCAGGGCCGCCATCCGTTTCTTAGCCTCTTCCGGAAAATATTTTTTTACATATAACTGAGCCAGCGCATCGCCCAGCGAGCCATCAACCGCTTGCGTCATTTCTTCGGCCCGTGTTTTCTTAACGGCCTGTCCGGTCAGAATTTTTGTGTACGCAAACGACGCATCAACAAACGGCTGGCTTAAGAAATTCGAATAGTTGGTCAGCGCGTGCGCTTTTAGATAGACTTTCCACTCGTCGATGGAAACGGCTGTTAGCATCGCATTCAGCTTATCATAATAAGCCGGTTGCCCTACGTTGACTGAATCGACCTTTAGGCCTAAGCCGTTTACCAACGTCGTCCAGTTTAGGGCAGGCTGTTTTTTTGCCAGCTCAGCAACCGCCAGTTTGTTGTAGTTCGCCTTTACATCCCTGAGTTCAATGTTGGTTCGATGGACAGTAGCCAGTTGTTTTTCAATTTCATAGGTAACGGCTGCATTTTTCCCGGCCGCCGTTGCCTCCGTCCCTATCAATTCAAACAAGCGGGTGAGATAGTTTTTATACCCTTTTTGAATAGCGAGGGTGGATGAATCGGTCTTGACATAATAATCCCGTTCCGGCAAGCCAATTCCGGTTTGATAAAACTGAGCAATATTGACCGTGCTCTGTTTATCATCGGGGCCTACATCAACGCCAATGATGGACCCATCTCCTACTTTTTGTTCGTCAGCCACCACCGTTAACAGCGAAGAAACATCCGTTACGGCATCAATGTGGGCGAGCAGGGGCTTGATGGGTTCATAACCGCGTTTATTAATGGCGGCTGTGTCCATACCTGACGCATAAAAATCACCCACCTTTTGTTCGATGCTTCCTGCCGGATTAGTACGTGTCGAAATGCTATCCAGAATTCCCTGCAGCCGTATGCGTTGCGGATAGTTCAAAAAGGAATAAGAACCTACGCCGGTTTGACTGGCCGGTATCCGGGCGGTATCGGACCAGATGCCGTTGGCGTAGGCAAAAAAATCATCTCCGGGTTTTTTGGACGCGTCTATTCCGGTTAGACCCACGCGTTTTGTATTCGGAATAGAAACGCGCTGACAGGCTCCGGCTACCAGCAGCGCTATAGAGAAATAGACAAGTTTTTTCATGGTTTGTACCTTAATTAGCAGCAGGCAATGTACACCGACTATTTCAACCCAAAATCAAAACAGGAATTAAGCTAACCTGCTCTGAAATGATTGACGGGCAAAAAACAAGTTTACTGATTCTGCCTGGCAAATTATCCAGAAAATCCTTGCTAACAAACGCAAATGCAACGATTCGCTACGAGCTATCGTCAATGCCCTGCTTTACATCACCAAAACGGGAAGCCGGGCCGACGTATCCGTTCGTTCAGCATCCGCATCGGCGGTCCGACGATATTCATTGGGCGATTGGCCGACCCGTTGTTTAAACGACCGGATAAAATGCTGGGGATATTTGAAACCCAGTTCATAGGCGATTTGACTAACCGATTTACTGTGGTCAAATATTCGTTCTTTGGCTACATCCATCAGCTTCGCCTGAATGTATTCCTGCGCGGTTTTACCGGTTTCTTTTTTAATCAGGTCGCCAAAATAATTGGCCGATAAATTCAATTTATCCGCACAATAAGCGACTGATGGCAACCCAATCGTCTGGGGTTTATCGGTTTGAAAATACGCGTTCAATAACGTCTCAAACCGCTCTAAAATTCCCTCATATACATGGTTGCGGGTAATGAACTGGCGGTCATAAAACCGGACGCAATAATTCAATAGTAGTTCTATAGTGTTGACAATCAGCTTCTTGCTGTGTTTATCAATGGCGTGCTGTAATTCAAAATCAATTTTCGAAAAGCAATCCAGGACCATTTCCCGTTCCCGTTTGGACACATGCAGGGCTTCATTGGATTGATAGCTGAAGAACGTGTAGTCCTGAATATGCCGTCCCAGAGCTGTGCCGTGAATTAAATCAGTATGAAAGACCAGTGCATACCCTTTCGGCTGGTAAATCTCTCCGGTGATGTCAACGTTAATTACCTGTCCGGGTGCTATGAATACCAGCGTTCCTTCCTGATAATCATAGGTACTTTTTCCGTACCGCAAATCACCACAGTTGACCTCTTTTAAAAAGACCGTGTAAAAACCAAAGTACATGTTGGCGGATTGCCGTGGGTTTGCCTTCGACATGTCGATTACACTGACCAACGGATGCATCGTTTCCTTGTTATTGAATACGTTGTAATCACCAATTGTCTCAAATCGTCGCAGGGTATCCATAGGATTACTAATTTATCTACATCTAAATTACTGCTTTTTTCAGCCCTCCAGGGATAGCTGCTCCCAATCAGGAATATTGGTAGTCAAACCCGTAATCTGTATACCATTCAGGCCAGGAAATGGAGAGACCTTTGCCTGACAGTTAAATTGGTGGACGAATGAACGCAGCGACGTAATCAGGAACCCTGGTTGGATTGGTTCTCTGCGTTTCGACAACCCTCACTATCGAGTTGAACTAACACACAACGAAACCTATGAAACGAGTCGTGTATATCACCCTATTGCTGATGGCCGCGCTGACCTGCCAGGCGGTGGCACAGGACAGTACTATCTTTCCCAAAGGTGCAAAATCGCCCGATGGCGTTCATCATGTGGGTAATGTCTGGCTGAATGAGTTAAGTGAACCCGACAGTGTCTTTACGTTTAGCACGGCAATGGCAACCTTTGACCCCGGTGCCCGCTTAGACTGGCACACGCATCCGGCCGGCCAGATTCTGATGATTACGGAAGGTATTGGTTATTACCAGGAGAAAGGTAAGCCTAAACAAACCGTCCGGAAAGGGGAGGTAATCAAATGCCCTCCCGGCATAGAACACTGGCACGGGGCAACCCCTACAAGTGGCTTTGGCTATTTAGCCACTTCACCCACGCATAAAGGAAGAACCATCTGGTTCAAACGGGTAACCGATGAGGAATACGCACGTGAAAAATAATGAACGTAACCAGCAATCGTAAACAGATAAAAATCAGCATGAAAGCCTTACTTCCCGGACTGTGTTTCTTAATCATGGGTGTGCAATCGTCCTTCGCCCAGGCAATTAAAACAAGCGCTGCGGCCTCAAACAGCACGAACGCGGAGCAGGAAATCATCAAGCTCTCGAAAGACAAATGGCGCTGGATGGCCGAGAAAAAAGCAGATACACTGGCGGCTCTCTTTCACGAAAAGGCAGTTTTTGTCCACATGGGTGGCTCCTGGGGAAAAGACCAGGAAGTCAATAGTATCAGGTCTGGCGGTATTCACTATAAGAAAGCGGATATCCAGAAAGTGTCGGTGAATATCATCGGAACAACAGCCATACTCCTGAATAAAATCACCCTGTTGGCAGTTGTGGGCGGCAATGAGGTCACTAATCCGTTCGAGGTTACGGAAGTGTATGTGAAAGAGGGCAGCAACTGGAAATTAGGCTCGCTCTCGTTCACCCGGCTGCTTTCAACTATTCAACCCGAAAAGCATTAGCGCCCCCAATACCCATGCAGCATACGAATAATCCCAAAGCGAATACGGATTTAAACCGGCGCAACGTACTTAAGGCCGGATTGGCACTGGCAGGTGGGGCCTTGTTAGCCCCTGAAGCGAAAGCACTTCGGGATACCGTCTCATGGAGGCAGCACGCGTCGCCTGCTCCGAACGCCATTCGGGACAAGCGCAAGCTTGGTACACTGGAAGTTTCCAGCGTTGGTCTTGGTGTGCAGAATATGCATCGTACCTATCAAACGACGATCCCCTACAGGCCCGAAATGGTCAAAATCATCAGGAAAGCGTTCGATAGTGGTGTCACCTTATTCGATACGGCAGAAGCCTACGACCCCTTCGAATGCGAGCGGATTCTGGGTGAAAGCATTGCACCTTTCAGAAACAAAATTGTGATCGAAACAAAGTACGGCTGGAACATCGACCAAAAAACCGGTCAGCGTCTGCCGGGCCTGAACAGCCGTCCTGAACACATTAAAGAGGTCGTTGAAGGCATGCTGAAACGTCTCCGCACCGACCGCATTGATCTACTATATCAACATCGTGTCGATCCAGCGGTTCCCATCGAAGACGTTATTGGGGCCATCAACGATCTCATTAAAGAAGGGAAAGTGTTGCATTACGGACTTTCTGAACCCGGACCACAAACCGTAAAACGAGCACATGCCATTCATCCGGTTACGGCTATTCAGAACGAATATTCGCTTCTATGGCGAGGGCCGGAAGAGGTCATCCTTCCACTCTGCCAGGAACTGGGCATCGGCTTTGTTTGCTGGAGCCCACTTGGCGTAGGTTTTCTGACCGGAGCCATCGACTCAAGTACCCGGTTCGCGCCCGGCGACATTCGCGGCATTGAAGAACGGTTCTCCCCTGAGAATCTACCCAACAACCTGGCACTCGTGAACCTGGTAAAAAGCTGGGCTGCACAAAAACAAGCTACTCCCGCTCAAATTTCGCTGGCATGGCTTCTGGCGCAGAAACCGTGGATCGTGCCAATTCCAGGCACAACACAAATGGCGCACATGCTGGAAAACGTTGGCGCAGTTCAATCAGGAATTATCGACTATTTCGATTAAGGGTTTGCGTCTGCCACAAGCTGTTTTAAATTTCTCTGACGTTGAAGCGCCAAGTAAGAAATAAAAGCTTAATCCTAAATTCTATTACTATGGAAAAGTTATTGTTGTTAGCAATCGCGGTGCTGACGTGCTCACCAGTATTTGCTCAACACAGTCTCGAGAAATTATGGGAGTCCGATTCGGTCACATTAAAAGGGCCGGAGTCGGTATTATTTGATTCAAAATCAAATTCACTCTATTTGTCCAGCATGGGTTCGGGTGCTGTGGTGCGAATGGGTCCTGATGGCAGGGTTATCAAAAATGACTGGGTAACCGGTCTTGATTCCAACAAGGGGTCGGCTTTGTTTAGCGGTTTATTTTATACAGCCGAAACATCAGCGATTGCTGTTATCGATGTTAACAACGCATCAATTATAAAACGCATTCCGATTGAAGGGGCTGTCATGTTAAATGATTTAGCGGTGGATTCGAAAGGAGTTGTTTATGTAAGCGACACGCAAACAGGCAAGGTATACAGGATTGAAGGTGACAAACCCACCCTTTATCTCGAAAACATCTCAGGCGCAAATGGTTTGTTGACAGTTAATACCGACTTATACGTAGCGGGATCGACCACTTTTCAAAAAGTAAATGCCAATAAAGAGATCACAAAAATTGCAGACGGTTTCTAAAGCGGACTCGATGGCATTGTGATGGTCGCTGAGAATGAATTTATTATTAGCAACTACAAGGGTATTTTATACTATGTGAAGGTTGACGGAACAAAGCAATTGTTGTTGGATAGTCGTGCCAATCGAATAATGGCAAACGATATTAGTTACGACAGCAAAACAAAAACGCTTTACGTACCCTCATTTGGCACGAATCGTATTAGTGCATATAAAGTAAAATAAGGTTTTTATGAAGTAAAAGCCATCGACGGTTTCAAAAAATAGTTGACGGTTGCCCCAACATGGACGAAAATAGGACCAGCACTTCCGTGATTTCATTGATGCTTAGGCCTGCATCCAATCCGCCAGCCAAAGCCGGTGCTGGTTATTCCTCAACCAGCTTCTCCCGAACCTTATATTCGTCCAGGTCAATAAAAGCAAGGTATTTCCGGATCAATTCTTCATCGTACTCAGCCCGGTGGTTCAGCTCGTTCAGCGCGCTTCGCTGCCGCCCTAACAGGCTCAGATACGTCCGTTGATAGCCAGGCCGGGCATTTCCAGCTATATTGATCATTTCTCCTTCTGCCTGATTGAGCAGACGTAGATCAAGTTGCAGACGTTCGTGCAGATTGGCGATATGTTCGTTGGAAAGTGCCTCATGACCAGCCTCCTCCAGAAACTGAAGTGAGGCCCGTATAATCGTCTCCTGAATGAGTCGCTCCTGCTGTGGTTCCGGTATAGCGGTGTGCCTATCCTCCATCTTTAGGCTCCGAATCAGCCAGGGAAGGGTTAATCCCTGAAATACTAAAGTCACCAGAATAACGATGAACGTGATGAAGAGAATCAGGTTGCGGTGGGGAAACGGCTGGCCCGCCCCGATGAGTAAGGGTATCGACAGCGCAGCAGCCAGCGATACCACCCCGCGCATACCGGCCCAGCCCAAAATCAGGGGGCCTTTCCATTCCGGGTTCGCATCGGCCACGGTGATGAACCGACTTATGAACCGGGTGAAGAAGGCAGCGCCGTAGGTACAAAGTAGTCGGGTTAGCATCAGCACCAACGAAATGGCTATCCCATACCCGATGGCACTGCTCAAACTGACCGTGCCAAGTTGCCGAACGATAGGGGGCAGTTGCAGACCAATAAGCAGAAAAACCAACCCATTCAGCACAAAGACTAAGTTGGTCCATACGTTGACGCCCTGAATTCGACTCACATACGTCAGCAGGCGTTGGCGCTGCGTGGATAAAAACAACCCCCCGCTGACGACGGCCAGCACCCCCGAAAAATGAAAATGCTCCGCCCCGTAATACATGCAGTACGGCGTCACCAGCGTGAGCACGATTTCGATAGAGGGGGTGGTGGGGAGCCAGCGGTGAATGCCATAGAAAATGGCGCCCACCAGCAGGCCAATTCCGATGCCCATGAAAACGACTAAGCCAAAACTGGTAGCGGCCTGTTGAAAATCAAACTGCCCGGTCACCACAGTGGCTAAGGCAAACCGAAACACGATCAGCGACGACGCGTCGTTGAGCAGGCTCTCGCCCTCGGCGATGCTGACCAATGACTTGGGTACGTTTACCTGCCGCATGATGGTCGTTGCCGAAATGGCATCGGGCGGAGAGATGATGCCGCCCAACAAAAAGCCCAGGGCCAGGGTGAAGCCCGGAATGAGGGCATTAGAAGCCAGGGCAATCACGCACGACGTGATGATGACAATAGGAAACGCAAAGCTGGTAATCACCCGTCGCCAGCGCCAGAATTCCTTCCAGGAGACTTGCCAGGCAGCTTCATAGAGCAGTGGGGGCAGGAACAGAAAGAAGACCAGTTCCGGGTTGATGGTAATGTTGGAAAATTGGCCCGACAAACTGAGCGCCAGCCCACCCACGACCAGCACAATCGGGTAGGCTAACCGGAGCCGATTGGCCAGCATGACCAGCGCCAGAATAATCAGGATCAGATAAACGTATTCGATCAGTAAGCTTTGCATGAAGTGAATATGACAAAAAATAATGAAAGCCCAACTATGGGCTTTCACGGGGGCACGTCTTCATAAATGGACTAAACAGGCAAATTTATTCTACGAATTTCAACCCTTCCTGAATTTCATTGGGCTTCGCTGCATATGTTTCTTAAAGAAGTTGTTGAAATGCGTTACCTCCGTAAAGCCTAAAGCGTAGGCAACTTCTGAAACGCTCCAGGCGCTGTGTTTGAGCAGGATTTTTGACTCCTGTAACACTCGCTCGGCAATGAGTTGGGAGGTTGTCTTGCGGGTCGTTTCCCTGATCGCCCGGTTCAGGTGGTTTACGTGGACGTTTAGCTGGGTGGCAAAATCGGAGGGTGAGCGAACGTTTATTTTCTGGTGGTTGTCATCAATTGGGAACTGACGCTCCAGAAGCTCTGAAAACAGTGTAGCAATGCGTTGCGATGCGTTGATGGGCTGTTTATCGAATGTTGATAACGGCTGTATTTTCAGGGCGAAATGCAACAGTTCAAAAACAAGGTTTCGCAAAACGTCGTACTTGTGAATATAATCTGAGTTGATCTCCTCAACCATACGCTCGTAAACCTTCTCGATTTGGCTCACCTGCTCGTCCGACAGTTCGAAAATGTGGTTGCCATTGGGCTGGAAAACCGAATACTGATTCAGGTTGCCGAACTGATGAAAAAAGTGCTGATTGAAAATACAGAAGAATCCTCTCCGAATACTATCTGTGTGCTCCCACTTATAGGGCAGTTGTGGATTAGAAAACGATAATGCCTGCTTCTGTACAGCAACTACCTTATCGGCGTAATGGACCTGGCTACCCCCAACGCTCAGCATGATTTTGTAAAAATCACGCCGTTTATAGGGAACGGGCTTCGCTCGGTCGCCCACGAAGGGGTCTAACGGAAACACGTTGAAATGCCCGATTTCGTTCCGGATCGTATCGGGCATCCAATCCAGTTTCCTGTTATAAAATTCTTCGATTGACTCGACCATATCCATGCTGTAAACGTACAATTTTCAAACAGAATCGGGCCTAAATTGACAGGAAACCTTAGCTACATTCGGGCATAATTTTTCGTAAACGAGTACACTAACGTTGCATTCCAGACAAAATCTTTACTGGCCGTAATAGTTGTGTGAATGGTTTTATTACCAATGGCCGAGAGAGAAAGCGGAAAATTTCGCTTTGTTAGTGTAACCGTCGAATTAACATAAAATCCGTCCTGCTCATCTAATTTCAGGTAGTAGACTTGCGGATTACTCCGCAGGAAAAATTGATTGGAGAGTTTGATGTTTGACAAACTACTGTTGACGGTCAGAAAATGCGTGTTCTTGGTGGCGCCCTGATCAAAGCCATGCGAATACAGGTAGTACATGCCGACGCTGATGGTTTTGGTCAGGAAATAATTGGGAGCCAGTTCTCCAGCCAGATAGCGTCGCGTCACGAGCACGTCATGAACATCCCCATTAATGGCCATAAATGTGGTTTTGAAATTAAGGGCAGGATGCGCCCCAATCGTAACGCGAAGCTTATTTGCATGTAGCAGTTTGTAGCGCCACCAAAACAGGAAAGACCAGGGTTTTCCGTCCAGTGAAAATCGAAATTGCGGTTCAAAACTGAGTTTTCGGCCTCCCACTGACAGATCGAATATAGCCGCCGGTTCGCCCAGTGAAAACGTGGGTATCAGGGATATTCCGTTATTGGTAACGCTGACAGCCCCTCCAAAATGACCGATATACCTGCTGCTATCGGTCGTCTGCGAAAAAGAAAGATGAGCGATAGTCAGCAGAATAAACAGGGGTAATACTTTACTGTAATTCGGTTTCATCAACGTGTTTGCTTAGTGTCTCCGTAGCAAAAGTAGCTGATGGTCAACCGCTTATTTAACGAATTTCAAAGCAATACTTACGAAAATCAAACAGCATTTCAATACATAAGCGGCCGTCGGGCAAGTACAACCGTCGAAGCTTACTGCGGAACATGGTTAGTTAATTCATACCGACCGCTGCTAAAGAACGGCGGTCGGTATGAATGGAGGCTTATGATAAAAATAAGGCTATTGACAGACACCTCCTGTTACGCCCTGGATGGCTCTCTTGGTTACGTCAATTTCGCCTTGAAAAAGTCAATGGTACGTTTCCAGGCCAGTTCGGCGGCTGCTTTATCATACCGAGGGGTCGTATCGTTATGAAAGCCATGATTGGCATTGGCATACACATAAGCCGTGTAGTCTTTATTATTCTGTTTTAAAGCGGCTTCATAGGCTGGCCAACCCGCATTGACGCCTTTATCCAGCTCACCATAATGCAACAGGAGAGGAGCCTTTATTTTTGGAACATCTTCGCTGGCTGGCTGACCGCCATAAAACGGAACGGATGCCGCTAAATCGGGGATGTGCACGGCCATCATGTTGGCAATCCACCCCCCAAAGCAAAAACCGACAACACCAATTTTCCCATTAGCGGCTTTATGCGTTTTTAGATAGTCATTGGCGGCTATAAAATCTTCCAGCATTTCATTCCTGTCCCGTTTGCTTTGCAGCGCGCGGCCCTCATCGTCAGTACCCGGATAGCCGCCCAGGGGGGTTAGCGCATCCGGGGCAATCGAAATAAAGCCAGCCAGAGCCGCTCGCCTGGCTACATCGGCAATGTGGGGATTTAACCCCCGGTTTTCGTGTACAACAACAATGCCGCCGAGTTTCGTTTTCGCATCCGCTGGCATCGACACCAGGGCTTTGATGGTGCCGCCCCCTTTTGGAGAGGGGTAATTGACGTAGTCTGATTTTAAGCGAGGATCATCGGCTTTAATTTGGATAGCGCCATTGTAATCGGGCATGAGAAAGCCCATCAGTGATGCCACGGTAAGGCCGCCCACCGCATAGGCAGACAGTTTCTGCACAAACTCACGCCGATCGACCCGGTTGTGGGCATAGTCATCATAAAGGTCAAACACTTCCTGTTTGATATCTTCTTTTTTGATTTCGTTCATGTTCGTCTGAATATGTAGTTGCCTAAATTTACTTAATTTCAGGTCACCGGAATTTATTTTCATAAAAACAGGGGCCGATTAGGCAAACAGGGGGTCGAACCGGCCCCCAGAACACCAATGGCTTCATGAAGCGGCTGGTTAATCTACTAAAACAATAGGTTAGCCAGTGATCATAGACTACCCTGCCCGAAAACTAATCCTGCGTATCTTTGCTTCGCTTGACGAGTCCGGCTGACCTGGCTCACCGGCAAAGCAAAGGCCGGAAACGTAAGCCAATACCAATGTAACGCACTCATTCACCAATAGCTGTGTTCATGAAAATCCTTTTGGTTGAAGACGAAGAGCGGCTGGCCTCGTTTATCCGAAAAGGTATGTCGGCCGAAGGCTACGAAGTTGAAATAGCTTACGATGGACGTATCGGCCTGTCGCTGTTTCGCCGGGATGTTTACGATATTATCCTGCTGGATGTCAATCTGCCACAGATGAACGGCTTCGAGTTGTGCCGGTTGATTCGGTCAGAAAATGAGGCCGTACCCGTGCTGATGCTGACCGCGCTGGACAGCCTGGCCGACAAGTCGGATGGCTTCAACGCCGGGGCTGATGACTACTTAGCTAAACCGTTTGAATTTCAGGAATTGCTTTTGCGCGTTAGGGCATTGACCCGCCGGAACGGCTCCAGGCAGAAGCAGGTACTCCGGCTGGCCGATCTGGAATTGAACTTAGATGGCAAAACCGTGACGCGGGCTGGCAAACGCATCGACCTGACCACCCGCGAATACGCTTTGATCGAATACCTGATGCTCAATAAGGGAAAAATTATTTCGCGGGTGGATATCAGCGAGCGGGTCTGGAGCCTGAATTTCGATAGCAGCACCAACATTATTGACGTGTATATCAGCTACTTACGCAAGAAAATTGACAAAGATTTTTCGCCTAAGCTGCTGCACACTATCGTTGGCATGGGGTATGTTCTGCGGGAAGGCTGAACTAGACAGGATAAAGGCTGTATGAACGATAAGCTGACCGTAGCCGTGCATACTTCATACAGCCTTTATCCTACACCACGCTTACAAACCCAATTATGCTCATTCGGAATCGCCTGACGATCATTTTCACGTTGCTGGCTACGGCCATCCAACTCACCCTGTCGATACTGGTGTGGTACTTCTATTCGCTGTACCGACAGGAGGAATTCTACAGTCGGCTGGAGTCGAAAGCCCGCGTGGCCGGACGGGTCCTGATTTCCCGGCGGCATTTGCACGATGACTTCTTTAAGAACATGGTGCGTACCGACCTGCTCACCATCGTGGAGGAGCAGATCAGCATTTACGATGACCAGCACAATCTGGTCTTTACGAACCGAACCCTGAAAGAATCGGATTATTATAAAGAAAAGATACCGCTGCTGGCCACCGAATCCTTATTCGAATTCAAAAATGGTCACCTTGAGTCCATTGTGATTCCGTACCGGGACCGGGGGCAACTGTTTTACATTTTTGCCTCCGGCTATGACCGGATCGGCTTTGCTAAACTGAGTGCACTGCAACAGATCCTGCTGCTGGCTAATCTGCTGGGCTTTACCCTGATTGTGCTGGCCGGCTGGTATTTCTCGGGGCGGGTGCTGCAGCCCATCTCCCAGATTGTGGATGAAGTAGAGCAGATCACCGCTACACATCTGGATAAACGGGTGAATGAAGGGAATCGCCGGGATGAAATCGCTCAACTCGCCATGACGTTCAACCAGATGCTGTTTCGGCTGGAAGATGCGTTTGTTTCCCAACGCAGCTTTGTGGCCCATGCATCCCACGAACTACGCACTCCGCTCACCAACATGCTGGGTACGCTGGAAACCTCCCTACGCTACGACCAGAACCCCGCCGACTGGCACGACAGTATGGAAATCGCCGTTGATGAGCTAAAAAAAGTGATTGCCTTAACCAACGGACTGCTGGGTTTAGCCAAAGTCACCGACGGAACCGTTGCCCTGACGGCCGTTCAGGTGGACGATTGCCTGCTTACCGCCATTGGACAGGTGCAGGCTAAATATCCGGGGCGGAGCCTGCCGCTTCGATTTATAACGGCTGAGGAAGAATCGTTTACGGTAAAAGGCAACGCGACGCTGCTGACGACGGCTTTTTTGAATGTGCTGGATAACGCCTGCAAATACTCCACCGAAGCGGTTTCCATACGGCTAAAAGTCAACAAAGAACAGGTTATCGTGACGGTGGTGGACCAGGGGCGCGGCATTGCCGAAGCCGATGCCCCGCACATACTTGATCCGCTTTACCGGGGGAAAAATTCGGATGGCGTGCCTGGCTATGGGATTGGTCTGGCCCTAACGCAGAAAATTATAGACCTGCACCAGGGGAGCATCCAGATTACTTCCGACGTAGACCAGGGGACTTCCGTTGCTATTCGTTTGCCCAGTCAGGCGTAAATATGCCAGCCTCGGCTCCTACCCCGGTTCTGCTTCGGGCTACTCAATTCGGGTAAATACTACTTACAGGCTGTTGCTGTGTTTTACCGTGTGTCAGGCGGGAGAAGAAACAAATTAGCTATTTAAGATAATAAATATAATTATTTTAATAGAAAAATACTAATAGACTTCATGCTTTCACTATAAGTTGAATCTTTCTAATACATTCTAATTTCCTTCTCACGTCGTTTTAATGTTACAGAGCTTGCTTTGCATCCGTTAAGACGGATACAAGTAATGCGACGCCGGTATTTTCCTTCGATTTTGCTCTATGGCTTTGGGCTGGCCCTGGCGCTTTCTCTGGCGTTCAATGGATTTCTGCTGTCTAAGCAAAGCCGTCAGCGAAGCATCTATGACGATGAGTCAGGCAGTTCAGTCCACGCGGTGAACGACGGACTTTGGCAGCGGCAACTTTCCGATTGCCAGCAAGTCAACCCATCGAAAGACAGCCGCGTCGTTGGTTCGGCTGATTCATCAACTGGGCAAATGCCCCGCCCACTGCCGGGCCAGGTCGTCACCGTTCAGCATACCCCTTCTAACTAATCCTTTTAACCTTACAACAACTCCTTACTGTTTAGTTATGCCACGTAAGATTGATTTAAACCGAGTTTTCCTGCTTTCAAGCTTATGTGCCTTGCTGAGCAATGTCGGCTGTTCATCAAAAGCAGAAGAAAAAGCAGAAGTAGTCGAGTATCAGGTAACCAGCCCGTTGAAGAGGGATACAACGGTTACCAAAGACTACGTGTGTCAAATTCATTCAATCCAGCACATTGAACTGAGGGCTTTGGAGAAAGGCTACCTGCAAAAGATTTATGTGGACGAAGGGCAGCACGTGAAACAGGGGCAGCTTATGTTCCAGATAATGCCCGTGATTTACAATGCGGAGCTGCAAAAATCACAGGCCGAAGCCAACTACGTGGGTATCGAGTACCAGAACACCAAACAATTAGCCGACAGCAACATCGTCTCAAAGAATGAACTGGCACTGGCTAAGGCCAAGTTCGATAAGGTAAAGGCCGATGTATCGCTGGCCCAGACGCACCTACAGTTCACCACGATCAAAGCACCCTTCAGCGGCATTATGGACCACTTCCAGGTCCGGCTGGGAAGCTTAGTCGATGAGGGCGATCTGCTGACGACGCTATCCGACAACAGCAAGATGTGGGTGTATTTCAACGTACCGGAAGCAGAATACCTGGATTTTAAAACCCACGCCGATCAGGACAATATAAAGCACGTCAATTTAATGATGGCGAACAATCAACTGTTCGACCAGCCGGGTGTTGTGCAAACCATCGAAGCTGATTTCAACAATGAAACCGGAAATATTGCGTTCCGGGCCACCTTCCCGAATCCGAAAGGGCTCCTGCGCCACGGCGAAACGGGTAATGTTCGCATGACCATACCGCTTAAGAATGCCCTGATTATCCCGCAGAAAGCCACCTTTGAAGTGCTCGAAAAGAAATATGTCTACGTAGTGGATAAAGACAACAAGATTCGCTCACGGGAAATTACCATAGCCGCAGAGATGCCCTACATCTTCGTGGTCAAAACTGGCCTGAATAAAGAGGACAGGATCCTGTTGGAAGGCCTGCGTCAGGTACGGGAAAACGAAAAAATACACGCCAAGTTCGTGCAGCCTAACGCTGTCATTTCTCATTTAGATCTATACGCCGAGTAAGGAAATGCACAATGGATAATGCAGAATGAATAGTGAATACCCGGCTGTATAGCAGAGATTTAGTTGTTCATTTTACATCATTCATTACTCATTATTCATTACTCATTATCCATTCAATAGAAGACATGTTTTCTAAATTCATACGCCGACCGGTATTCGCTATTGTCATATCGGTCATGATCGTCTTTATAGGTGTTCTGGCGATCACGAAGCTGCCCATTTCTCAATTCCCGGACATTGCGCCCACAACGGTCAATATATTTATTGCTTATCCCGGATCCAGTGCCGATGTCCTGGTGAAATCCACGCTGATTACGCTGGAACAGGCGATCAACGGGGTCCAGGATATGCGCTATATCGCGACCGATGCCACCAGCGCGGGTGAGGCTACCCTCCGAATTATATTTGAACCCGGTACGGACCCGAATGATGCCGTTATTCGGGTAAAAACCAGGGTGGACCAGGTGATGCCGCTCCTGCCCGAACTGGTGCAGCGGGAAGGGGTAATTATTACGCCTATCCAACCCAGTATGTTGATGTATGTCAACCTTTATTCTAAGGAAAAGAGTATTGACGAAAAATTCTTATTCAACTACGCCACGGTTAAAATGATCCCTGAAATACAGCGGACCAAAGGGGTCGCCAGGGCGCAGATATTGGGTAGCCGGCGGTATGCCATGCGCGTTTGGCTAAACCCCGACCGGATGCGGGCCTATAGCATCTCCGTTGAGGAAGTCATGAAGGCCCTGGGGGAGCAAAGTATCATTGGCCGACCCGGCCGGCTCGGTCAAAGTTCCGGTATCGCGGCCCAGTCGCTTGAATATGTGCTTACCTACAAGGGACGGTATAACAAGCCAGAGGAATATGAAGGGATTATTATCCGGGCCAATTCGGAAGGCGAAAGCATCCACCTGAGAGACATAGCCCACGTTGAACTGGGCAGTGAGTTCTTTGATATCTACTCCAACCTCGACGGCCAGCCTTCGGCCGCCATTGTGTTGCGGCAAAACTACGGCAGCAATGCCAGTGAGGTTATTGCCGAGGTAAAAGCGAAGCTTGACGCCATGAAAGCCTCCTTTCCGCCGGGGATGGACTATAAAATCAGCTACGATGTCTCTCAATTTCTGGATGCGTCGATTGAACAGGTAACGCATACGCTGCGGGACGCGTTTCTGCTTGTTGCGCTGGTTGTTTTCATCTTCCTGGGCGACTGGCGTTCTACCCTGATACCGATTCTGGCGGTTCCGGTATCCCTAATCGGCGCGTTTTTCGTGATGCAGCTTTTTGGCCTTTCCATCAATCTGATCACGCTCTTTGCCTTAGTATTGGCCATCGGTATTGTGGTCGATAACGCGATTGTGGTGGTCGAGGCTGTCCATGCCAAGTTTGAAGAAGATCCGCATATAACGCCTTATAATGCGGTTAAAAAGGTACTGGGTGAGATTAGCGGAGCCATTATCGCCATTACGCTGGTGATGGTAGCGGTGTTCGTGCCCATTTCGTTTATGTCGGGGCCGGTCGGTACCTTTTACCGGCAGTTCTCTATCACGATGGCCAGCTCCATTGTGATTTCGGGCCTGATCGCCCTGACGCTTACCCCCGTTTTGTGTGCCATGTTGTTGAAAAACCATCATGGCCATGCCCGAAAGAAAAACCTGCTGACTCGCGCGCTCGATAGTTTCAACCGGGGTTTCGATAAACTGACCGGACGGTATGTGGGCCTGTTACGGTTAATCGTCAGCCGACGGGTCGTAACGTTCGGCATATTGATAGCCTTCTGTCTGGGAACAGTCTACGTGAATAAGGTGCTGCCGGCCGGGTTTATTCCGAACGAAGACCAGAGTACGATTTATGCCATTATCCAGACGCCACCGGGGTCTACCTTAGAAAAAACGAACCAGGTTTCTCAGCGGCTTCAGAAAATTTGTAAAGAAGTTGAGGGCGTGGAAACGGTATCCTCATTAGCCGGTTACGAGATTATGACCGAAGGCCGGGGGTCCAACGCCGGTACGTGTCTGATTAACCTGAAAAACTGGTCGGACCGCGACAAGAACGTGAAGGAAATCATGGAAGAGTTAGAGGAGAAATCGAAGGGGCTTGGGGCTACCATCGAATTCTTTGAACCACCAGCCATTCCAGGATTTGGTACGTCAGGCGGTTTTTCGATGCGCCTGCTGGATAAAACAACCGATACGGACTACCGGGAGTTTGACAAAATCAACAAGGAATTCATGGACAATCTGGGCAAGCGTAAAGAGCTTACGGGCTTGTTTACCTTCTTTGCCGCGAATTATCCGCAATACGAACTGGAGATCAACAATAACTTAGCCATGCAAAAAGGCGTATCCATCGGGAAAGCGATGGATAACCTGAATATCATGATTGGCAGTACCTACGAACAGGGGTTTATTAAGTTTAATCAGTTTTTCAAAGTGTACGTGCAGTCCGATCCCAGTTTCCGGAGGCTGCCATCCGATATTTTAAAGCTGTTTGTCAAAAACGATGCGGGTGAAATGGTGCCCTATTCGGCCTTCATGACGCTGAAGAAAGGCCAGGGTCCCAACGAAATCACCCGGTTCAATTTATACAATTCAGCCGCCATTCAGGGCCAGCCCGCGAAGGGCTATACCACGGCAGAGGCCATCGCTGCCATCCGGGAGGTGGCTGGCAAAACGCTGCCAAGAGGGTACGATATTGCGTTTGAAGGGCTGTCCTACGATGAATCGATCCGGGGGAATGAGGCTCTGTATGTGTTCCTGATTGTCCTGGCCTTTGTCTATTTTGTGCTGGCCGCTCAGTACGAAAGTTTTATCATCCCCTTCGCCGTAGTCTTATCGCTGCCTGTGGGGGTCTTTGGCACATTTCTACTGCTCAAGCTGATGGGGTTGGAGAACAACATCTACGCCCAGATCGGCCTCATCATGCTGGTCGGCTTGTTGGGTAAAAATGCTGTACTGATCGTCGAATTTGCCGTTCAGAAGCGGCAGCAGGGCGAAACCATTCTGAACGCAGCCATTGAAGGGGCCAGGGTTCGTTTCCGGCCTATCCTGATGACCTCCTTCGCCTTTGTAGCTGGCTTAATCCCGTTGATTGGTGCCACGGGTGCCGGGGCTATCGGTAACCGGACCATTGGTGCTTCGGCCCTGGGTGGTATGTTATTCGGCACCATTTTCGGGGTTATTATCATTCCCGGATTGTACTACATATTTGGCAGCCTGGCCGATGGCCGCAGCATGATTAAGGGTGAAGAAGATGATTCGTTAACCGACAATCTGGTTCATTCAATAGACCTTTTCCCCCAACCTGAAGAAAGTGAAGTCAATGACTAATAAACGAACTATGAATTGGGTAGGGATAGTGCTCATAACCCTATTTCCTATCGGTTGCACTGTACCGCGCTTAGTGCAAAAAACCGAGAACAGGAATGTCCCTGCGAGTTATAACAGCTCGCAGGATTCTACCAATTCGGCAAAAACTACCTGGAAGCAGTACTTCACGGATCCCTACCTGGCGGCCCTGATTGATACGGCTTTGTATCACAATCAGGAACTCAATATTACGTTACAGGAGATTCAGATTTCTAATAACGAAATACTGGCCAGGCAAGGTGACTATTTACCGTTCGTTACATTGGGCGGGGGCGCTGGCGTCGAAAAAGTATCCCGCTACACCAGCAAGGGGGCGAGTGATGAGGTGTCGGAGATTAAACCCGGCAAACCAACGCCATCTGTTTTACCCAACACGTATATAGGAGCCTTTGCCAGTTGGGAAGTAGATATTTGGCGCAAACTACGCAATGCCAGGAAAGCGGCAGTTGCTGGTTACCTGGCGTCTGTTGAAGGCAAAAACTTCCAGATTACTAACCTGGTAGCCGAAATTGCCACTTCGTATTATGAGCTGATGGCGCTTGATAATCAACTGGATATTATCCGGCAGAATATCGATATTCTGACCAATGCGCTCAGAATAATAAAGCAGGAGAAAGAAGCCGCCAAAGTGACCGAACTGGCGGTACGCCGTTTTGAGGCCGAAGTATTTAAAACACAAAGTCTTCAGTACGAAATTCAGCAGAAGATCGTCGAAATGGAAAACCGGATTAACTTCTTACTGGGTCGATTTCCGCAACCTGTGCAGCGAAATTCTCAGAATTTTAGTGCCTTGACCCCTACTACCATGCTGGCCGGTGTTCCATCACAGTTAGTAGAGAATCGCCCGGATGTCCGACAAGCGGAATTGAGGCTGGAAGCTGCCAAACTGGATGTGACCGTAGCGAGAGCCAATTTTTACCCTTCGTTACGTCTTACAGGCGCGTTGGGCGTGATGTCGTACAACCCTATTTATTTGGCAACGATTCCAGAATCGATATTTGCGTCGTTGTTAGGCGATTTAGTTGGACCATTAGTTAATAAAAACGCGATCACGGCCACCTATAAAAGTGCCAATGCCAGGCAGATACAGGCCGTTTATGATTATGAGCGAACGGTGCTGAAAGCGTATATCGAGGTTGCCAATCAGTTGGCAAACATCACGAACCTGGGCCAAAAATATACGATGAAGGCCAATCAGGTGCAGGCGCTTACCCAGTCGACTACTATATCGCTCAAGTTATTCACCTCTGCCAGAGCTGATTATATGGAAGTGCTGCTAACTCAGCGTGACGTATTGGAAGCGAGAATAGAGCTTATTGAAACCCGAATGCAACAACTGAATGCCCAAATCAATACGTACCGGGCATTGGGTGGCGGTTGGAAGTAGCTATCACAAATGTGCTGATTGACACCAGAATAGACACCGCATCATACCGAAATACGAACCGCCGAACATCCTCGCCAACAGGGGCCAGCCGAACCTGCGCGGTTAGTTCGCGGTACGCACCATTAATTGGGTGCTGGCTTTCCTGGATGGCCAGCGTACCGACCGATACAGTCCAGCTTCGCCCGTCAGGACTTTGGGGACGAATGTGTTCCGTCAGGTAGGCCCGCAATTGGGGACCAAGCCGGGCGAGCAGGGGGCCGCGTTGGACTCCGCTGGACGAATCGTTGATGGCATGACTGAAAGCCGCCTGTAATTCGCTGAGGGGAATCTGCACCTCGGCGTCAATTCGGTCACCGGTGCTGCTCACGCCAGACTGAGTATACCTAAGAAAGTTATATAATAGTTGCCATATCCGTAGGTCGAGCCACCGTTGGCAGCTAAATAATCATCGGCGGCCAGACTCCCTTCCATTTCATGGTAGCCCTCGTTGGCTACGCCCTGGACCAGCACAGCAGCTAATATGGCTTTGGCGGCTGCCAGTTGTGTGGTGTTGAGGGCTCCCAAATTGATACCGACGCGCTTAGTCTGGGTCCGTGCCTGCGGCAGATTCGATTAGCTGACGGCATCCGTTTTGGCGTATGCCAACTGCACCGTTGCCACCTGCGTGGCAGTTAACCTGGCTGAAAAAGTGGCCGAGCCACAGGAAAGGACGGAAACGGCTGCCGAAGCAGTCGTGTCGTTTTTCTGACAGGAAACAATCGTCAAAATGCTGGTCAGCAAGGCGACGAGACTAAACATGAACGATCTACGCATTCGCATACAGACTATTGGTTTTTACTTAATCAGTACGCAGGAAACTTGCTTGTTGTTGCGTTCAGACTGGATACGTATAGAACCTCTTTAAGTAACTGGCGGATGGCTGCAATTTCCACTGCTACCCAACTACAAAATCGTTATTTTCGTGCATGTCACGAACCGACCTCTGGACCCGCAAAGAACTAATCGTAGTCTTCAATCTATATTTGAAACTTCCGTTTGGGAAATTAGATAAACGCACAAAAGAAGTCCAGGATTTGGCTCATATAATCGGACGAACAGATAATGCGGTTTCTATGCGTCTCAACAACTTTGCTCATGTTGACCCATACCACCAGGGAAGAGGTATCGTAGGCTTGAAAAATGGGATTAGACAAGTACAGCCCATTTGGGACGAGTTCATCACTAATCAAGAGGATTTAGTTTTTGAAAGCGAACGCATTCTGGCTGACTACCAGCACAAAACAATTGAAGAGGTTTACTCCGAAATTGAATTTGACCTGAAAGATTTGAAAGGAGAAGTCAGAATAAGAGCGGTGAAAACACGGGTGAATCAAAGTATTTTCCGGCAGATGGTTTTAAAAACCTATCAAAATCACTGTGCTATCTCTGGTATTGATTTGCCAGAGTTATTAGTTGCCGGGCATATTGTGCCGTGGGCCGCAAACGAGCATGAACGACTGAATCCAGAGAATGGAATTTGTTTATCAAACTTATACGACCGGACTTACGAAAAAGGGTTGATTTGCATCGATACGGATTACAAAATCCTTATATCAAAGCGCCTGAAAACACAGGCATCTAAAGAGTTCTATCAGAATTTTTTTGGACGTTTTGAATATAAATCCATTCGAGTGCCAAAGACGTACCAGCCAAGGAAGGAATTTTTAGAGTACAGACTAAATCAATTTGAACCATGATTTACGGAACCCTAACCAATCTCGTTTATGCAGAGGATAAATCGCCCGAACCAAAAGTTGGTGATGGCGCTACGCTGATTTGTTGGTCTGATCGTCGCGCTTATACAATCGTTGACGTAAAGAAAACGTACATTATTACCACCCGTGATAAAGTCGAGCGGACAGATCGAAATTATCAAAAAGGACCACAAGAATACTCGTATCAAACTGATTCTGAAGCAGTACCTGAGCGGGCTAATCTCCGTAAAGATGGTCACTATTACATTGGAGGTCAGGCGTTAAAAATCGGCTATCGTAACGAGTATGAAGATCCAAATTTCTGACAACACAGTTCTAAAGCTACCAAGAAGGCCATAGGAAAAACTTTACAGATTTCGTATCAACGTATTTATTGAACATAGATTCAACCCGATTTAGATGATTGTCTATCAGAAACTCTGTTTGAGTTTATCCCACACCTCAACTATACTATTCCAAGAACTTCACAAACTAATCATAGCCTAATAGCCTGATTTCATATACTTTATATACTCTCGTCATTTGTCTATTACCGGGTATCCAGTGCGGTCATCTTGCAGAAGCGGGCAGAACGGTTAATTTTGTTAATCTGATTTTACGTAGTCGTTATCTGCCCGGCCAGTCGCTTCGACTCGGCTTCTTCACATAATAAAGTGCACCCCTGACAGTATGATACAGCATGATGTAATTGAACCGATTTTAGAAGAAGACAAAGGCCGCTTTGTTCTGTTTCCGATTAAGCACTGGGACATTTGGGAATACTATAAAACGCACGAAGCCAGTTTCTGGACCGCCGAGGAAATCGACCTCGGTCAGGATATGAAAGACTGGAACAGCCTCAATGATGGCGAACGGCACTTCATTTCGCATGTGCTGGCGTTCTTTGCCGCATCGGATGGGATCGTGAACGAGAACCTGGCCGTTAATTTCCTGTCGGAAGTGCAGTATGCTGAAGCCAAATGTTTCTATGGCTTTCAGGTCATGATGGAGAATATCCACTCCGAAACCTACTCGCTGCTGATTGACACCTACATTAAAGACCCTACCGAAAAAGACCGGCTGCTCAACGCCATCGACACCATTCCGTGCGTGCAGAAAAAAGCGGAGTGGGCCTTGCGCTGGATCGACAACGGTTCGTTTGCCGAACGGCTGATTGCGTTTGCCGTTGTGGAGGGCATCTTCTTTTCGGGTTCATTTTGTTCTATTTACTGGCTCAAAAAACGGGGCATGATGCCGGGCCTGACGTTCTCCAATGAACTGATCTCGCGCGATGAAGGGCTGCACCGCGATTTTGCCTGTATGCTCTATACCGACCATATCCAAAACAAACTTCCTGAGTCGCAGATTTACGACATTATCCGCAATGCCGTCGAAATTGAGCAGGAGTTTGTGGCCGATGCCCTGCCCGTGTCGCTTATTGGCATGAACGCCGAGTTGATGAAGCAATACATCGCGTTTGTGGCCGACCACCTGCTCATCACACTCGGCTTACAAAAGATTTACAACGTGACGAACCCGTTCGATTTCATGGATATGATTTCGTTGCAGGGCAAAACCAACTTCTTCGAGAAGCGTGTGGGCGAATACCAGCGGGGCGAAGTAATGGCCAAGTTCAAGGCCATGAAAGCAGCCGCCCTGCAACCACAGGATGCCGGAAATTCAACAACACTGGTTGCCGTGGTCGAAGAGCCTAAAGGCATCACGTTCGACGCTGATTTTTAATTATACTAGTTGGGTTTCTCCAGCCATTAGATGGCTGGAGATTTTTTTTATCGATAAATATTAAATTACCATTTATTGTACTATTTGATACTAAAAAGCTAACAATGAATTATATTTTATCGAATCATGTAAAACAACGGGCTGAAGAGCGTGGAATCTCTACTGAAATTATTAATCAAATCATGAATTCTCCTCGCAGATAGTTGACGAAGAAGAACCTGGGCAAAAGGTTTATCAATCCTTCATAGCTTTCGCCGAAAAAAAGACGTACTTAGTTCGAGTATTTGTTAATACAGCCGAAGAACCAAATGTTGTTAAATCAGTTTATAGAACATCGAAGGTAGATAAGTACTATGAAGGTGAAATATGATCGTGATGTAGATATCCTGTATATACGAATAAACGATTCGCAGATTGAGGAGAGCGACGAGGATCGGCCGGGTATGGTAATTGATTATGACGCTGATGGCCTGATCGTTGGCATTGAAATTATGAATGCATCGAAACGCATGGCACAGCCTGATAGGGTTGAATTAGAAATTGCCTGATAAGGACGAAAAAGAGTATATTATATAGAAAAGTCCCGCGCAGTGCCGGGACTTTTCTATTTTTGGGCTGTGTCAACCTTATTTTACCACCACTCGATCTCCTGAATGAACCGATTAGACGTTATCCAGGCACTGATGCGCCAAAAGAACCTTAAAAATTACCTCGAAATTGGGGTTGAGAATGGCCATATCTTCTTCCGTATCAAAAGCGCGTTTAAAATCGCGGTCGACCCGAAGTTTATCTTCGACGCCACCCGCCGGTTCGGGAAGGCTATCCTTAACCCGTATAACCTGAACAATCAGTATTTTGAGAAAACCAGCGATGATTTTTTCGCGCAGGATGCCCAACGGGTGTTTTCAGCCAAAAAACTTCAGTTGGCGCTAATCGATGGAATGCATCACTATCAGTTTGCCCTGCGCGATGTGGAGAATACGCTCAACTACATGAGCGACGAAGGTGTAATTATTATGCACGACTGCAATCCGCAAACCGTTGGCGCTGCCGGGCGGTTCGAGGACTGGGAAGTTGGCGAGTGGAACGGCGATGTCTGGCGAACCATCATTCACCTCCGCAGTCAACGCCCGGACCTGAATGTGTTTGTGCTCGACTGCGACCAGGGCCTGGGCATTGTTACCCGGAAAAAAACCGGGTCAGCGACAACCGACTCAGGGCTGAATTTCACACCTGATCAAATCGAAGCACTAACCTACGATGGCTTAGTCCAAAACCGGGAAAAATGGCTTGATTTGAAACCAGCGAGTTATTTCTACGACTATTTTGGCGTGAAAGCCAGCCTGTAATGCACCTTTAGGGCTACGAAATTGTCTTTTTTGCCTTTCTCAACGATAGTCTCTAACGCTCAATAACTTTAACCGCTGCACCCCGCGCAATTCGGTCGTCGGCCTTTTGGCCGTTTAGTACGCCGAGTTCCTCTACACGGCTGGCGGGCATGCCCAAAGCGGTCATTACGTCACGGAATGAACCATCACGGGGAGCGCTTTTCACCTGAATACGTTCCGGTTTGCGGTTGAGTTTGTCGGGATCGGTGAGTGAGCGGAAATTGCCTGCTACCTGCTTGAATGTACTGAAGGAACTGTTAAAATCGGCGGCACTGGACAGCCCGTGCAGAGCATAAACGGCGTTGTTGTATTGAATGAGCCAGGTACCAATCTGGAGCGTCGTTTTAGGGTCCTGTTGCTGCTGTTGCTGTTGGGGCTGACCCTGCCCCTGCTGTTGTTGCTGCTGTTGCTGCTGCGAAATGAGCACATAGGCCGGATTGCCATTGATGGTCGTTTTGCTATTCTCCAGCACGTTCAAACTTAATTCTTTCACTAAGTTCTGGGCGGCTTCATCCAGGGAACTTCCCCTGGCAAGCATCAGAATCATAGCCATCTTCCCATTTTTATCAGCCATCTGAAACTGGCTCGGTGAGTTCTGGGATTGCCAGCCGCTGGGTACCGGAAACTGAAAACGCAGTTCGGGATGGTAAAACTGCCCGTTTTCAACAAAGCCCTGCTTAGGGTCTTCGCCATACATAAGCCCATCAATCAGCCGCAGGTATGGGTCGCGAACCACCTGATACGTAGCGGGATGTTGTGCCTGGTACTCTTTGGCCAGTTCATGCACCCGGCTATAGCGGTTGCCAGGGTCGGGGTGAGTCGACATAAACTGCGGCACAGCCTGCCCCGAATTCTCCGAAATACGTTTGAGTGTATTAAAAAAGTCAGCCATCTGGTTAGCATCGTAGCCAATTTTACTGGAATACTCGACGCCAAGTTTATCGGATTCTGACTCGTGGTCGCGGCTGTATTTAAGAGACAAGAGGCCCAATCCCTGCTGGAGGGCCTCAATGTTTTGCCCAACGACCTGAGGGGCAAGAACTGCTCCGCCAATGAGGGCAATTGTACTGAGCAACTGGCTTTTCTGGGAGCGGGCTGCATGTTTAGCGGTAATGTGGCCAATCTCATGACCCAGCACTCCGGCAAACTCGGCTTCGTTGTTGAAGTGAGCCAGAATACCCCGTGTGAAATAAACATAGCCGCCCGGCACAGCAAACGCATTGACAATGGGCGAGTCGACGATGTAAAACTGATAAGGCAGATCGGGCCGGTGCGAAATTTTGGCCATGGCTTTCCCTTTTTCGTTCATGAACGCCAGAAGGTTTTTGTCTTCATATAGCCCCATAGTAGCTACCACAGAGGGGTGTGATTCCTTTCCTATGGCAATTTCCTGCTCAGTCGACATCAGGCTTATTTCGCGCTTGCCGGTGACGGGATTACGGGCGCAGGCCAACAAACCAACCAATGTACTAAATACAACAAGGCGGGTAAGTGAAGAATATATATTCATAGTGATGAGAATGGCTAATGGTTCTCTGTAGAAACTGGCAGGCTTACAAATAGTTTAATCGCTGATTGTTTGCCGATACCGCAAACTTTCGCGCATTGGACTACCGCGCCCAATAAACCACGCCAGGCGGCCATAAACCGGATCCCGACGGAACTTGCGCCCATTTTTGATAAAATAATAAGCCCCAAACAACACCCGCTCCAGCCACGAATGGTATTTGCGGAAGTAATGAAAGAGCGAGATATAGTACTCTTTCTCGATGTCATAGCTGCGAATGGTGCTCTGACCCGTAAAATGTACGTACTCGGCCTGTGGCACTAAATAGGTGTGATAGCCTGCCAACAGCAGCCGTTTGGCCAAATCTTCTTCTTCGACATAAAGAAAATGAGCGACATCGAAGCCACCAACCCGATTAAACCCCGATGCCCGCACAAATAAGGTGCTGCCCATCACGAACGGCACCCGAAGCGGCTCAGTATACGCCTGTCGGACGGGTGGATAAAGGGCCGGATTGAGCATCCGAACAAAGCCGTGACCGAGGAGTTTGCTGCCGAGTGTGGGCAAATAACCAAACGTTATCTGGCGCGACCCATCGCCCGCAAACATCTGTGCGCCACACAAACCCGCATCGGGGGTAGCCTCCATAAACGCGGCCAACTGGCTGCATACATCCGTTCGCAGGACGCTATCGTTATTCAGAAAGTAGTAATACTCAGCGGCCGGGTCAGCGAATTGCACGCCAAGCATGTTGCCGCCCGAAAATCCGAGGTTTATCCGACTACGAATCAGCCGGACATTCGGCATGTTGGCAATCGGTTTTAAGGCCTCATACTCCGCAGCAACCGAGTTATTATCGACAATTAGTATCTCGTAATCAACAGCGTTTGTTTTTTCAACAATCGACGCAACACAGTCGAAGGTGAACTGATGCGAGTTATAGTTGATAAGAATTACGGAAACTTTTCGTGGATTCATGCCCACAAAGAACCGGGAATTGGCGGGCGAAAGCAAGAGTAGGGCGGCCGGTTCGCCGTTGCTCACCACCCTATTCCTCACCCAGAACCGAAAAAATCAATTCTGACTCGTATCCCTTGCTGAGGGCGTAGCGGACAAGTTTTTGTTTGACAACCAATGGATTATCGTCGCGGAGGGTGCGTCGTTTTTTGGCCAGTAAATCGGAAAGTGTGTCTCGGTAGTCAGTTGGGGCGATTTCCTTCATGGCCTGATCGAGGTTATAGCCTGAAATGCCGCGCTGCTGTAAATGCTGCTTTATTTTGCGCTTTCCCCAGCCCTTCACCCGAAATTTTCCACCGGCAAAGCTCTTCGCAAAGCGTTCTTCGTTGAGGTAATTCTGCTGAATAAGCTCGGCAATAACCTCCTCGGCATCGTCGCCCAAAACACCCCATTCTTTCAGCCGGTCACGAACTCCCTGCTGCGTTCGTTCCTGATAGGCACAAAACATAGCGGCTTTCCGAAGGGCCTCTTTTACTACATCTGTCATAGTAGTATAACAAAAGCATAGCCCGAAACAATCAATTCGGGGCTATGCTTTTCAGTTTATTTTCCCACGTTTTACCTTTTAGGCTGATGTTGCATTAGGCTGTTAATCAACGCTTCTACCTGCGAAACGGGCATTTTTACCACTAAATACTGGTGTCCTTTTCCAGCATTATCCCAGCCATTGGCGCCATCCGCGCTTAGGGTGAGCCGCCCGGATTTAACCGTGTAGTATGGTGCGTATCCCCGAACGCCTGCCAGCACGGCGGTTTGGTCCCAGCTCATGCGCCCCTTAGCATCTTCCTTCGCTTTAGGAATCGAAATCGCAAATACGTCTTTCACAGGGCTGTTGCGGATGGCTTTATTTTGGGTCAGGGGCAAGCCGGAATGAATTTTCTCGCCTATTTCAAATCCACTCATCAAAATGGGCGTTGGCCAACCAGCAAAAACAAGTGTTGAGGCAGGCGTATCTCTGTGCACATTGTACTCACGGCCACCCGGAAATTTACCGGCCATGCTCACCAGATTTTTCACTTTCTGAGTAACCAACGCTTTGCCTGACAATTTGGAGTATTGATCGGGGGTGGAATTCAGCAGATTAGCAAGGTTTGTCAGAAAACCAACGGTAATGATGGTTACGCTATGGTCCGGCTGTTTAGCCAGAATCTGGCGGTAGAGCGCAACGGCGTCGGGCACATCGTTGTTTGACCGGATGCGGTGCGGATAGCGGGCCGTAATCGTGTCCGACCAGTGCTGCGTGTCTTTATCGCTCACCGCTTTTCCTTTCGGAACCCCAATGGGAATGCCCGGACGCCTGAAATACGTATTCAATACACTCAATACCTGCGCTACTTTGGGGTAGTTGGTGCTGGCTATTGTAGCCAGAATGTTGGCCTGACCTTCGTCGGCAAAAGCGTGGAGCAGCGTGATGGCCCCCACATCATCGTAGTCGGGTCCCATATCGGTATCGAAAATAATGGGAACGGCAACTTTTTTTCTGGCCGATTGTCCAGAAACCGAACCGATTGTCAGTGCCAGCAGCACACCAGCTAAAAGTAAGTACCTTTGAGTCATACGCTATACGAGATTTACAGGACGCTCCCGGTCCGGCGTGTAAATTGCGAAAATATGATTTCTCTTCAAAAACTTGCGACCCCGCCCGACACCCAGCTCCGTAACCTCGGCTGGGACTGGATGCTCGGTCAGGATACACTACCCTACCTGACGAACGAAGTGGTTGTGGTGCAGCCCGCCGAAGCCGATGCGTATTATGAAGCCGCCAATGAATTATTTGAGATGGTTGTGGCGGCTGGCCAACACGTTATCGATGAAAATCGGTTTGCCGAACTGGGGATCCCGGCCAATCTTGTTGACCTGATCAAATTCTCCTGGGACGACGACCGGAATATACACCTGTATGGCCGTTTCGATCTGGCAGGCGGCCTGGGCGGGCAAGGCATTAAACTCATTGAATTTAATGCCGACACAGCAACCTGCCTCCCCGAAACGGCGGTTGTCCAGCATGCTCATCTAAAGGCTAATGGGTTTGACGAAAGTCATCAGTTTAACACGGTGTTTGAGACGCTGACAGGTCAATTTGAGGAATTACTCGCGCTCAATCCCGATCTTCAGCCTACCTTATTGCTCTCGGCCATACGCGACTTCCCGGAAGATGATGCCAACGTAGCGCTGATTGGTGAAGCGGCCCGTGAAGCCGGTTTCGACGTTGAGTTCGATTTTGTCGATAATGTTGAGTTTTCGGCAGACGAAGGCATTTTCTGGCAAAATCCTAAAAATGGTGAGTTCGAGCGATTAGACTTCTGGTTTAAGCTGATTCCCTGGGAGTCCATTGCGGGGGAAGAAACTGAGTTGGTCCAAATTCTGACCGAAATTTCCCGGAAACGGCTGGCTGTTATCCTGAATCCAGCCTATACGTTGCTTTTTCAGTCGAAATACATACTGAAAATTTTGTGGGAACTCTACCCGAATCATCCGCTGCTGCTCGAAACGGATACGAAGCCCTTAACGGGCAAATCGTGCGTAGAAAAAGTGCTGTTTGGTCGGGAAGGAGCCAATACGCGTGTTCTGAACGACGATGGCAGCGAACGTCAGGCAACCGACGGAGACTATGAGACTTACCCCAAAATTTACCAGGAATACGTCGGGTTTCCAGAAGATTCAATCGGCCATCGGTATCAGGCAGGCGTTTTCTACGCGGGCGAAGCCTGCGGAGTGGGTTTCCGGCGGGGTGGACTCATTTTAGACAATACAGCCACCTTTGTTGGGCACGTTATTAAGTAAAGTAATTTACCGAAACACCATGTCTACTCTAAGCCTATACCTTCAGTCATTACTCTACATAGCAGCTGGCCTGAATCATTTCATCAACCCTAAAGTTTACGTAGCCATCATGCCGCCGTATGTTCCGGCGCACACGCTGGTGGTGGCACTGAGCGGAGTAGCTGAAGTGATGTTAGGCTTTGGCTTATTGTTTCCCGCTACCCGCTCACTTTCGGCCTGGGGGCTTGTTTTCCTGCTGATCGTTATATTCCCGGCCAACGTGTACATGGCTATGTCGAACAGGTTCCGAAAATTTCCGGCCTGGTTACGCTGGGCACGATTGCCGTTGCAGGGTGTTTTAATCTGGTGGGCTTTCCACTACACCTGAATGCATACAGTCACTTTTTGCCCCATATTCCGAATTTTCAGCCCCTGCCTCATAGCGACGAGAACCCGTAGAGTTTCGCTCGACAGTCGTCTTTACACGCAAACTATAAGTATATTCATAAAATAACCTTCAATAATTATATACTCTTTTCGCCAGTCGAATACACTTAAATGAATAGATAAAGTTCGTTTACTGATAAAGCCGGGGATTTGATTTATAATAAATTAAATAGTATTACATTTATTTTACTAAATTAGTCGCTTACAATCTTACTGTTAAAAAAAATGATTGTAAAGCATATCGATCGCTCAGGCTACAAGTAAATTATGGGTGGGTTATAAAGGGTTAAAAGTGGGTTTTTAGCCTATAGCGCTGGGTTTGGTCGGTCTTTTACTCAACTACGTATTCTTTCTGCTGCCATCATTTTGTTTGTTTTACTACATGAGGTTACTAACACGCTGATAGATAAACGTTTTCTAAAGTGACTTTCATAGTCAAGTATAGTCAAACGAGGTGACATCTATTTAAAAAATGATGAATGGAGTTATTATGGAGAAAGATGAAAAAATAAGGCGGAACCGCGCTAAGACCACCCAGCGCATTGTGGAAGCGCTGGAAGAGGTGATTGCAGAGCGTGGGCTGGAAGGCGTTGGCGTAAACCGTATTGCCGAAAAAGCAAACGTCAGTAAAGTTTTAATTTATCGGTATTTCGGTGGCATGGAAGGCTTGCTGGAGTACTACGTGAAAATGGGAAAATTATTTCCGATATTCACTCCCGCCGTTTTAGATCAAATTCGGCCCCTGCACGAATCGGATGTAGCCCGGATTTGGTATCGTCAGGTTATTCAAACGTATCGGTATTTCCGCACGTTTAAAGCAGCCCGCGAAGTGTTGAAGGCCAGTGTTATTGAGAATGATCCGATAGCCGCAACGGCCGCCCGGGCGCAGGATGAAGAAATGACCCGATTAGTTGGTCAGCTTTCATTCGTGAAAGGAGGAGATACAGAAGCCATTTCGGCTGTTATCCTGGGCGCAATGACTTATCTAACCATTATGGCGCAGAATGACCGCACCATGATTAGTATCGACTTGCGAAGTGAAGAAGGCTGGCAACGCATCGAAAATGCGGTTAAAGCGATCTATATAGCTTTAAACAAACTGGCAATCAGCTCAAAAGATGTTGAACTGGAACTTCAATCTGCTCATTTGCCAGTGGCTCAATGGTAAAATGCGATAAGCAGTTTACAATAGGTTGCAGTTAACAAACGGGTTGCTGCATCCTACTGTAAACTGCTGTTTTCAGTTCATTTGTATTGTCTTCATCTGCGGACCAACGCCTTTAATCGTTAGCGACTTCCATTTCTTAGGGAGTTTTGTTTTTACCTGCGTAATGCCATTATCGGTCAGTTCCAAACCACCGAAACCGCTTAAAACGGCCTGTAACATCCCGCCCGCGCCCGTTGCAAAATAAGGGTTGGTCCCTCCGGCCGTTTCAGACAGTACGCCAAATGGCGGCACCTCATTCGGTTTATAACTCTTCACAAACCAATCATAGGCTTTATCAGTTTCTCCCAGTCGCGCATGAAGCGTCGCTAACACCGACCAGCCCATAGCCGGGCCTTCGGGCGAGTAGCGGGGTTCATAATACGCCAAATCCTTTTTAATAGTTGCTTCGTCGGATACGATGGTGAGCGGATAGGCCAACAGGTTGACATCAGCCTGTTTAATAACCACTCCGTCGTAGGTGCGATTCTCTTTTGTTGTTCCGTCCGGGAACTTCAGAATTGGAATGTTATCGGCTACGAGTTTCCAGTCGGCGTTAGCCGCAACGCCTAATTCCTGAGCCGCTTGTACGGCATATAGCAGCGAGGTTTTGGCCATACCGTTCGTGAAGGCATTATCGTCAATATTTTCCTGCCATTCGTTAGCCCCAATTACGTTATTAATGTGGTATTTACCGGGGCCTTCGCGCTCAACGCGGCTCACCCAGAAATCGGCCACTTCCTTTAGCATTGGATAGCCACGGGTCCGGAGCCACTCTTTGTCTTTTGTTACCTGATAGTACTTCCAGAATGCCCAGCCTACACAACCGGTAATGTGCTGCTGAAACGGTCCCGTTAAGGCCCAGACGGGGGTTGCCTCCTGCCCGTCGGCATCCGACTCCCACGGAAACATAACCCCTTTGTAGCCATGACTGAACGCATTTTGCTTAGCCATTGCCATCCGATCAAACCGGTATTCGAGCATTGATTTCGCAATTTCAGGTTTCAGGGTCAGAATCGGCGGGTACATCCAGAGTTCGGTATCCCAGAAAACGTGACCATTGTAGCCTAACCCCGACAACCCCATCGGCGACAGGCTATAGCCAGTTCCTTCGCGGACAAACGAATACAAATGATATAAGGCTGAGCGCACCGCCTTTTGGGCATCCGGGTCGCCGTCGATCACGATGTCGCTCTGCCAGAGTTTGGCCCATTCGGCATTGTGGCGCATCAGCAGCCGGTCGGTGCGTTCGAGGGCGGCAAAGAGCGTTAATCGTTCCGCTTCATTATGCGGATCGGCCGTGTGGGCAGTTGAGGATACCGACCCAACCACGCTGAACCGGTATGTCTCACCTGCTTTCAGCCGTTTTTTGAATTTGGCGAGGTGCATGTTATAATCCCAGTCCTCATGAATCACATCGGGTTCCTGGCCGTGTGGCTCTTCAAAGATGAAACTGCTGGAAGCGGCCACGGTATGCTTCCCAGACGGACTTTTTGCCACCGATGTCAGCAACCGTATGGTTACGTGCGCCCGGTCGATTTCCGAATAAAAATTCTTGACTTCCTTTAGGTTATCCGGCGTTTCAATGACGCTCATAGGGCTGATTTCGCAATCTTTCTTTGCCGTAATTTCGACTATCGACAATTGCGAAAAGGGTAAATGCCGAAGGGCCATCATCGTTTGCCGAACACTAACTTTGTCTTTGAAGTCGAAGGTTGTTGTCAGAGCCGCCTTCTGCATGTCGAGTGTTTGGCGGTAGTTGCTGATCTCTTTTGAACCAAGCCGGACCCCATCGACATCGAGGTTCATGTTGGCGAAGTTGAACACCTTCAGAATGTTGGAGACGCGGCCCCTTCCGTAGGTATCAAACGCGCCGTTCAGCACTACATCTTTCACTTTCATTGGCTCCGGTGAGGAAACAAGGCCAATCATCCCGTTGGCAACGGTGATGCCATAATAGTTGGCAGGGTTAATATTCTGACCAACAATCTGCCAGGCGGCATTATCGGTTTGTGCCGAAACCGTGAACAGTTTACAACAGCAAATCAGAAAAAAGTAAAACAGGGGGTGTTTCCGGTTCATAGGTATAATACAGGTGAAATAAAGGCTAAAAATAATACCATTCTTGAGGATATACCAATCTGTTTGCCAGTACGGTGCTGCCCGGCAAGAATGAATTTATAGAAAAGAGGACGATACCTGAAGGCAATTGTCGATCGTGTTCAGGTCGTAGAGCGGCACCCGTTGACTTTATTCCGGGTTAAACGTTAACTGAACCACCACCGCCTGCGCTCCGGTTCGGTTGGTGCGCTGCCAGCCAATAGCTAATGGGAAGTGTTTGCCGAGGTAAACCTCAACGCCGAGTACCAACTGGCCAAAATCATGCGTACCTGATATCCAGTCGCCCAATAGATGTAGTTTCTGGTAGAAAATTCCGGCATCAAATCCAGTTTGAAAGCCTATTTTCGGCCCTTCGCCCAAATAACGTGCGTTGGCCATGTAGGCTCCCAGCGAAACATTGTAATGCTCCTCATTAAACGACCCAGCGAGGTTCCCATATACATAGCCAACCAGTTGTGGCCGACGATCTGTTAATACGTTCAGCCCTCCCTGCGCCCCAATGGCTACTTCCAGGTTTTTAGTAAGGTCGAATGCTTTCTGGGCATTCAGCATCAGAAGTGGGCTAAACGCTTTTTCGGTTGTCGAGTCATTCGCTACGATACGACGTTCGTCGGGCTGATAATCAAGATTATACAGATTCAGGCCGATTTCCCACTCGCGACCTAAGCCATAATTTAGCGTAGTGGATGAACGGATTGATTCAGAAAAGTTAATCTGTTGCTGAACGGCAACCTGATGCTTATTCACAACATCAGACGAAGGGACATTAAAAAACGTTTGCTGTGCATTGGCCCGGTAAGCCACAACACTGAACAACACTAAACTTCTTATAATACACCTGCATTTCATCCTGCTGACAGTGAGTATATTTAACTACCACTATAACCTTAAAGTGACAGTTAAGTTATGCCGGAAGCCTGTTCGTATGGAGTCAATCCCTCACAAATAAGTACTACCGGGTGCAGTTGATTAACTGTCCTGCTGAGTGGTAATTACTCAATCTACAATATCTTTGCGTCAGCATCATGCTCAACTCGTATGAAGCCCCATCGCCAACCTTCTTTTCTGCATCGGCTGTTCTGCCTGTTGATGGCCTTACAGGTTATTAACTTCAGCGTTGACCCGCCCGATGCTTATATCCCCACAGCTCATTACAGCAACGGGGATAAGGACCTGTCCGTCAACGAGATGGAGAGTATTGCCGAATGGATTCTGGAAATAGGCCTCGACCAAACCGATAGCCTTCCCGAACAGGACGAGCCTGGCGAGATGGACAAAATAACCAAATCTATTTTTTGCTGGGTCTCCCCCGACCTGTTTGTACTCTTGCTGCCGGAGCCGTTCATAAACCTTACCTACCGGCCCCGGATTCATTTTCAGCCTGCTTATTATCTGCCGTACTTCGGCGAGATTGATTCTCCCCCGCCCCAGCGGGTTTAAGAAAACCCAACGTTTCAGATTGGGTGACTCTTCGTTAAAACGGTCGGTCTGAGCCGTTATCTCCTTGTTTTTACGGGTTTCCTGGCTAAACGGGTAGTCTGAAAGCACAGCTTTCTGGCTGTTTTGTCATTGTCAGGGCTTTGTCTCCAATCACTTTCTATTTCCTCGTATGCATACATACCTGACTCTGGCAGGGCTGCTTTTGAGCAGTCTGGCCGGGGCGCAAGACTCCCTGCGGCTAACCATCCGACAGGCCGATAGTCTTTTCGTGAAAAGCAACCTGCTGCTGCTGGCCGAACGGTACCGCATCAATGCCAGTCAGGCGCAGGTGATTCAGGCTGGTTTATTCGATAATCCAACCGTTACACTTGAGGTAAGCGCCTACAATACCCAGGCACGGCGCGTGCTGGACGTGGGCAGGCAGGGGCAAAAATTCGTGGCAGTGCAACAATTGCTGTCTACGGCTGGCAAACGGGCAAAACGCGTTGCGCTGGCCCAGGAAGCGGCCCGGCTGACCGAATTTGAATTCCGGGATCTGCTCCGGGCTTTGCGGTTCGATCTGCACACCCGGCTCTACACTGTTTATTTCCAGTCAAATACGCTCCAACAGTATGATCAGCAGATTGCCACGCTGCAAACAACAGTTGACGCCTTCGAGGTGCAATACACCCGGAACAATGTATCGTTGCGGGAACTGCTCCGGTTACGGGCTCTTTTATTTGGGTTAACCAATGACCGCACCGAAATCCGGCTCGGCCTGGCCGATCAACAGCAGGCTCTGCGTATTCTGCTGCAAACCGATCAACCCGTCAGGTCAGTTATTGGTGAGGCCGATCTGGTACGCTATCGGTTACCGGCCCGCCCGCTCGATACGCTCCAGGCCATTGCCTTCCGTAGCCGGGCCGACCTGAAAGCCAGCGAGTCCCTAACCCGCCAGGCCGAGTTGAATTATACCCTGCAAAAAGCCCTTGCCAAACCCGATGTTCGGGTGGGTGGCTCCTATGACCAGGCTGCCAGCTACGTCCCTAACTACATTGGTCTCTCGGTTTCGATGGATGTGCCGCTTCTGAACCGGAATCAGGGAGGCATTCGGGCGGCTGGCAGCCAGATTGATTATCAACGGCTGTTACAACGCCAGAAAGGTGTTCAGGTAGCAACTGAAATTGCCATTGCCTGGCAGAAAATCCGGGAAATTGAGCAGTTGTACCAGACCGTAAGCAGCCAGTTTATCGAACAGTTTGAACTGCTGAATCGGGGAGTGGTCGATAATTTCCAGAAACGCAACATCTCCCTGCTCGAATTTATCGACATCGTTGAAACCTATAACAACAGTATCCGCGAGTTAAACCGGCTCCGTGCCGACCGTGTCAGTGCTTACGAAGAATTGAATTACACCGTCGGGGAGGACATCCTCAATTAATTTTCAACCATGACTATCAACGGGATATATAGTGTGCTGCTGGCCGGAATAGCCAGCGCAGTAAGTTGCCAGACAAAATCGTCGGCACCCGAAACAAAGGCGTTTGCCTTGACCGATACCATGATCCACCGTATTCGGCTGGATTCGGTTTCGGTGCAGCCGGTGCGTAGCGAACTAACGCTGGTTGGCAAGGTTATAGCCGACGAGAACCGGGTGGTCAAGGTGTTCCCCCTGGTGGGCGGTAACGTCGATAATGTGCTGGTTGAACTGGGAGACTATGTGCATAAAGGGCAAACACTGGCCGTCATTCATTCAGGCGAGATTGCCGATTTTGCCCGGCAGAACATCCAGGCGCAGGCCGACCTGTTGCTGGCGCAAAAGAACCTCCGCGTGGCCCAGGACCTCAACGAAAGCAAACTCAATTCGCAACGCGAGGTGATTCAGGCGCAAAAAGAAGTAGAGCAGGCTCAGGCCGAACAAAACCGGGTGCGGGAAATTTACCGCATCTATGACATCGGTAAAGCATCGACCTATCCGGTCAAAGCACCGCTGAGTGGGTTTGTGATCGAAAAACGGGTGAACCGCAACATGCAGCTCCGCTCCGACAACACCGACAACCTGTTCACTATCGGGCAAATCAGCGATGTGTGGGTGATGGGGAATGTCAACGAAAGCGACATTGGCCGGGTTCGGCTGGGCATGGACGCCACCATTCAGACGCTCAGCTACGAAGAGGTCTTTCACGGTAAGGTCGACAAAATGTATAACGTTCTCGACCCTGGCACCAAATCCATGACCGTGCGAATCAAACTCCCCAACACCGGGCTGAAACTCAAACCCGAAATGCACGCCACCGTAACCCTGCGTTTTGATGAAGGGCAGCGTATGACTACCATACCGGCGGAGGCCCTCATTTTCGACCATTCCAAAAACTACGTAATGGTGTTTCACAGCCGCACTAACATTCAGACCCGCGAGGTAGACGTGCTGAAATCGCTCGGTGATGTGGCCTACATTCGCTCCGGTTTGAAACCCGGCGAACGGATTATTTCCAGAAATCAACTATTGATCTACGACGCCCTGAACGACTAACCCGACATGAATCAATTCATTCGAAGCATTGTCGGTTTTTCGCTCAAAAACCGCTTTTTCATCTTTTTCCTGACCACCGGATTAATCATTGCTGGCATTGTCAGCTACCTCAACACACCCTTAGAGGCATTTCCCGACGTTACCAACACCCAGATTATCGTTGTTACGGAATGGAACGGGCGCAGTGCCGAAGAGATCGAACGATTCGTGACCGTGCCCATTGAGGTGGCCATGAACTCGGTTCAGCGCAAGACCAATGTGCGCTCGATTACCATGTTTGGCCTGTCGATCATCAAAATCATTTTTGAGGATGACGTCGAGGATTTTTTCGCCCGGCAGCAAGTCAACAATCAACTTCGGAATGTCTCGCTGCCCGATGGCGTCGAACCCGACGTGCAGCCACCCTACGGCCCTACCGGTGAAATCTTTCGCTTCACGCTCCAGTCCCCCACCCGCGACAGCCGGGAACTACTAACGCTGCACAACTGGGTGATTGACCGGCAGTTGAGAAGCGTACCGGGGGTGGCCGATGTGGTGGCCTTTGGCGGACGTGAGAAGATTTACGAAGTGCGGGTCAACCCAACGCAGTTAGTAAAATACGACATAACGCCGTTGGAAGTGTATCAGGCCGTCACGCGCAGCAACATAAACGTGGGCGGGGATGTTATTGAGCGCAATGGACAGGCTTACGTTGTGCGGGGAATTGGGCTGTTGACCTCAGCCGAAGACATTGAAAATCTGATTATTGAGGATTTAGGCGGCAATCCGGTTCTGGTCAAAAACGTAGCCGATGTGGTCGAGTCGAACCTGCCGCGCGTGGGGCAGGCGGGCCTCAACACCAACGATGACGTAGTGGAAGGCATCGTTGTGATGCGGAAAGCGGAGAATCCCAGCGAGGTACTGGAGCGGGTGAAAGCCAAAATCGACGACCTCAACACGCGGGTACTGCCCAACGATGTCAAAATGGTAACCTTCTATGACCGCGATAACCTGATCGCGTTCTGCACCCGCACGGTGTTGCACAACTTAGCCGAAGGGATTCTGCTGGTGACGGTCATTGTGTTTCTGTTCATGGCCGACTGGCGCACTACCCTGATTGTGTCCATCATTATTCCGCTGGCGCTGCTGTTTGCCTTCATGTGCCTGAAACTACGCGGTATGTCGGCCAATCTGCTGTCGATGGGTGCTGTCGATTTCGGTATCATTATCGACGGGGCGGTTGTGATGGTTGAAGGTATTTTCGTGGTGCTCGACCACCAGGCGCATCAGGTCGGCATGGCGCGCTTCAACCGGCTCTCGAAGTTGGGGCTAATCAAGAAAACGGGCGGAGAGTTGGGCAAGGCCGTTTTCTTTTCCAAACTCATTATCATCACCGGGTTGATTCCCATCTTCTCGTTTCAGAAAGTGGAGGGCAAAATGTTTTCTCCGCTGGCCTGGACCCTGGGCTTTGCCCTGCTGGGGGCTTTGCTGTTTACCCTGACGCTGGTGCCGGTGCTGTGTTCCATTCTGCTCAGTCGGAATGTGCGGGAAAAGAAGAATCCAATCGTCAATTTCTTCGACCGTGTGGTGATGGCGGGTTTTTCGTGGTGTTATGCCCGCAAGCGGCTAAGTCTGCTGTCGGCGACACTATTTTTGGGCCTGACCCTATTTTCGGCAACCCTCCTCGGCACGGAGTTTCTACCTCAGCTCAACGAAGGCGCGTTGTGGGTTGAGGCTAAGCTACCCATGAGCACTTCGTTGAACGAAACCGTTCGGATGGTGCGGGTGCTGCGCCAGCAGTTGATGACATTCCCTGAAGTGAATGGCGTGCTTTCGCAAACGGGACGCTCCAACGATGGCACGGACCCGTCGGGCTTTTATTACGTGCAGATGCAGGTTAACCTGAAGCCTAAAGACGACTGGCCCGAACGTCGGCCCGGCGGAAAACTCTCGACCGATGGCCTGATTGAAGAGATGGATGCCCGGCTAAAGCAGTTTCAGGGCATCAACTACAATTATTCACAGCCCATTATCGACAACGTAGCGGAGGCCGTGGCGGGTATGAACGCCAGCAATGCGGTTAAGATTTTTGGGGATGATCTGAACACACTCAATGACTTAGCCAATAAAGTTATCGAGGCCATTCGGAATGTGCCGGGCGTGAAAGACGTGGGCATTCTTCGGAATGTGGGTCAGCCCGAAATCAGTGTCTTATTTAATGATCGGAAAATGGCGCTCTATGGCGTATCGACGGCTGATGCCCAGGCCGTTATCGAGATGGCGATTGGCGGAAAAACCGCGTCTATTCTGTATGAAGGCGAGCGTAAATTTGACATCCGCATCCGCTACCAGGAAGCCTACCGGCGGGCCGAAGAAGACATTATGCGGCTCATGGTACCTACGCTGAAAGGCGGCAAGATTCCTCTGCGTGAAATTGCCGACATTCGTAAAATAACGGGTCCGGCTTTTGTGTACCGCGACAACAACAAGCGGTTCATCGGGGTCAAATTCTCGGTGCGTGAGCGTGATTTGGGCAGCACCATCGGCGAGGCCCAGGCGAAAGTAAAGCAGCAGTTGGCCAAACTCCCAAAAGGTTATTCTGTCAACTGGACAGGCGAATTTGAAAATCAAGTCCGGGCCACAAGTCGGCTGAGTCAGGTAGTACCCATCAGTATTGCGGCAATTTTTGTTATTCTGTTCGTCCTGTTTGGAAACGTCAAAGACGCGGGCATGGTCTTGCTCAACGTACCTTTCGCCCTGATTGGCGGCATTCTGGCCCTTCACCTGACGGGGATGAACTTCGGCATTTCGGCGGGCGTGGGGTTCATTGCCCTTTTCGGTATTTGCGTACAGAACGGCGTAATCCTGATTTCAGTCTTTAACAAGAATCTGGCGAATCATCAACCGCTCGACGACGCCATCCGCGACGGCGTTCGGTCGCGGGTGCGGCCCGTGGTGATGACTGCCCTGATGGCCGCCATTGGTTTGTTTCCAGCCGCCGTTTCAACGGGCATTGGGTCCGAAACGCAGAAACCTCTGGCCATTGTGGTCATCGGTGGCCTGTTTACCGCTACCGTGCTGACGCTGCTGATTTTTCCAATTATTTATCAGTCATTCAACCAGAGAACGACGAAGCCTAAAGTTCCCAAGAGACGCTCTGCCAGCTAATCTCATTCATATAAAAAGGCCCTGCCAAACAACTGGCAGGGCCTTTTTATATGAATTCAGCCAGTCAAACTTATCGTTGTGCCACCGTTGTTTTTCGGGCGTGAATCTTCTCAATGACCCATTTGCCGACTTTTTCGCCCTGAAGTTGGCCATTGGTCAAAGCCGACCGGTAATGAATGCCGCCGTATAATCGACTGATTGAGGCTTCATTGGCTGCATTTCGGAAGGAGGTAAACGACCGCACACCATGCCCATATTTGAATTCGGTAGAGTCGGTGAACGCGATGTTATCACCCATTAAATTCGTCAAAACGGTAGCCGCTGCGGTCGAGATAACGCTATGCCCACTGGGGTATTCGGGAAACGGGGGCGTTTGCAGAAAAGGCGTCCATTTAGGATCGATGGATTTGTTAATAACCGTTTCTGGCCGAACCGTTTTGCTGCGGTACTTTTCGTCCCAGCAGGAAATAAATCCGTCACTCAGGGCAAATGACGTGAGCGCATAGGCTTCGACGGTTCGCATCATGCTGAGTTTTTTTTGCCGGGCAACGCTTTGGGCAATTGCGAGCCAGTGGCCGCCGGGGGTCATTTTTTTGCTGGCATACATGACATGGCCGGCTACGTTCATGACAAAGGCATTATCGTCCCAGAAATAGGCAATATCCTGTTTCTGTTTATCCATGTTTTTACCCGTCTGATAAACTTCATCAAGTTCTTTTTCGTAGGGGCTTCCTTTAGCAAGGCTGTAGGGTAGCGGGCGGGGGGGCATGAACTGACTACAGGTGTCCATTGCCCAGCAGCGCAACTTATTCCACTGTGGTTCAGCGGCATCCATGTAGGCCGGGGGTGTTGGCACCCAGGAGCCATCTTCATTGGTAACGGTATGTTTGAAACCCCGCGTTTGCTTGTAGCTGTCCTTGGCGGCATAATCCAGAATATGCTTGGCAACGGCTTCGCCATACGCCATTGACCGTTCATACACCTCATCAGGCACGCCGTCTTTCTTATACTGCTCATAAAACGGCTTCTCAAACTCATCGTAGAAATCAACCGAGAACGTCAATGCACGAGCCACCGTCAGAAAAGCCCGCGTGCTGGCCAGCGGAAAGCAATAGTCTTTGCCTGCTTCGGGTTTTGGGCTGGCCTGAAATCGCTTCAGCTTACCACCCAGCGATTCGTACTGAGCATCGAAGGGAGCAAGGGCTTCGTAGCCCGCCAGGTTGGCGTAGGAATAAATCCGGCTGGCAACGGGGGGCGAAAAAATATCATGAATGATAACCTGCGTCAGTTTGTTCAGGGCCGAGTTATAGTATTCAGGATTAGCCGCTTTGGCGTTGTATTCGGCGGGTGTGGCCGACTTGCGGCAACCGGCAAATCCAACCAATAGTATGGCCAGAAGAAAGCCAAATCGAAGCAAAGATTTCATAGGATCAATCACAAGTTAAACCGGGAACAGCCCTCAAAAAGACTGGTTACTAATCTACAAAATTAACAGAAAAAATGGGACGAAAGGAAGGGGGTATCTATTTATCAAAAGCAGAACAACAGTCTTGCATCTACGAATAAGCCGTTACGTTTTTTAAAATTGATGCTTTTACATCATTCCAGCTAACAGCCCGTTCCAGTAAAACTGGCGTTTCAGACTGGTCAGCGTCGTCAAAACACGTTACACTCTTCAGCATCATAAATAGACTCGTGTTTGGAAATTTCTGTTGATACCAATCGCAGAGTTGTGCGAAACCATAGCGATTAATCAACTCATAAATATCGTAGAAATCTTTTTCACCCCCCGGTTCGTGATGGCCCACAGTTTCATGGATGCTATATCCTCCATTGTACACATCCTCGTATCCTCTACCGTAACGTGGGGGTATAACAGAGGATAGCGGTAGGTAACCAGGTCTGTTTTGATACCCTGAATGGTGAGCCGCAGCCCAATTTTATTTCGATTATTAATTTCAACCCCACCGATGTAATCCCGCAGGTCGGCCAGCACCACTTCCTGATCAAACGAGTCAAGTGCAAACAGGTCTAAATCAACCGACAGCCGGTGCCCAAATTGTAAGGCCAGAGCCGTACCACCAACTAATGCGAACGATGCCAGTGACTCCAGCGCCATTATGTCTTTCAGAATACCCAGGGTACGGGGTTCAAGGACTTCTGTATGTAGCATCTGAATTGCTCTTGTGGAACAGAAAAATAGGCACTGCAAAATGATAAGGCTGTAGTGTCGAGATGACGGGCATTCAGGGCAGCCTGCTTAATGGTTTCTACCCCATAATACCGCTTAATTTCCTGCCATTCAGGAAACGAACCCCGCTCCAGCACGCGCTCAATGACGAACTGCGCCCGATTGGGCCAGTCTATTTTATCGAAATCAACATCCCAAAACAGCGATCGGCTGAGGTTGGGGCGGTCGGCGGTCTCGCGGTTTGGCTCGTTCATCAATTCATTGGTTTAAATACCTGCAAACCGGCTCCGTTTCGAGTTACAACAATCCGTAGCCCCTGCACGGTTCGCACCGAACGAATGTCGCGAATCTCGCCATTGAGCAGAAAGCCGCAATCCCGTGGCAACAGGGCTGTGAAGGTCCCTTTATCGTTTTGCAGAACCAGCCCGCAACTGGCATCGTAACGTCCCTGATAGGTACTGGCACCGTATAAATTACCACCACCCAACACGTCGAGGTCGCCGTCGTGGTCGATGTCGATGGCGTGCAGGGCGAATACTTTGGAAACCTGTGCCTGCATGGGCAACTCATGCACAACAAATTTGGAACCTCCCTCCCGGCTACTCTGATTTTCCAGATAGATCGACGCGAACTGGTTTACGGTAAACTCGTCGGCCCCCTTCAGGTCATCTTCTTTCAGGATAGCGTCCAGCGATTTGCCGGCATACGTTCCATAGTTGGTAAACCGCTTGTTGATGATGCCCGGCATTTGCTTCCCCAATTCATCTTTAATGGCCACCGGATACCACTTTTCGCCAGCGGCATCAGTACGGTTGTACGCAATAATCTGCTCGGTTTTCTGGTTGTTATCGATGTCTTTCACCCACATCCGCAATTGCGAATTGGGTGCTTTTCGAAGTTTGGTGTTGGTGCCCAGATTCCCAGCCATCAGGTCGATGTCGCCATCGCGGTCAAAATCTTCGGCAATGATGCGCTGGTAAAAACCAGTTAAGGGTGTTTCGTTGGCGGTAATGGATTCAACTTCGGCAAATTTGCCGTTTTCATTGGCAAAAATTCGGATGGGCATCCAGTCGCCTGCCAAAATCAGGTCGGGGTCTTTATCGCCGTCATAATCAGCCCAAACGGCATCGGTAATCATCCCGGCAAGGCGCAGCCCATCAGCCCGTTTATCAGTCTGGTCGGAAAAATGCGGTTGGCCGCCCCGCCCTTTCCCGTCATTAATCAATAAATACGAATTTGGCGATTTCCCATAGGCCATACCCACCACGCGCCCACCCACAAACAGGTCGAGGTCGCCATCGTGGTCAACATCGCAGGGGCGAACGCAGCTTTTATTGTCGAACATAAGCGGTAGGGCATTGACCGGCCGACTGAAGTTTCCTTTCCCATCGTTGAGGTAAAGCCGGTCAAACTGTTCGGTCATTTTTCCGTAGAATTCATTCCCACCCGACACGACATACAGGTCTACATCTTTGTCACCATCGGCATCGAAGAAAACGGCATCTACGTCTTCGCAGACAGAATCGCGGGCAAAAGCCGGTTGAACGCTGTTCTTAAAGCGGCCGTTGGGCTGTTGCAGCAATAAACTCCCGGTTTGCCACTTGGCGCCCCCGGCATAGATATCGTCGAGACCGTCGCCATTCACATCGCCAACGGCCAGGTGTGGGCCTTCTGTCGACACTTTAAACGGCATCAGCGGCTCCCGCAGCAGGTCAAAATAGTCACTATTTTCGCGATGTAAAAATGGGATCGAATCCCGTTTAGTAACGTCAGCAAAAAGAGGCTTTCCGGCTGGCTTCGTATAGTGGTAATAGGTAGCATCCAATCGGGCGTCGGCCTGAGGAAGCGTTACCATCTGGTTTGTTTTCACGTTCGTGCGAACCTCCATGCGCTGATTGGGCCAGATGACAATCAGCGAGTCGATGACGGTACGCTTTCCCAGACCAAACAGGAGTTCAGGCGCGACTGAGGACTCGAAGCCCCGCGTTGGCATCAATTGCTGCATTTGGAGCGAATCACCACCATATTTCAGAATAACTTTCGCGCCTACCCCAAACGTGTTTTTGGTATTGCCTTTTAGTCTGATAGTCAGATGAGTATTCCCCGGAAACAGCGTTGTGGCCTCATTTCGGTATACCCCTGCGGACTCGTTCACATTGTTGGTAATCAGGTCTAAATCACCGTCGTTATCAAGGTCGGCATAGACGGCTCCGCACGATAGCGTTGGGGCGTCAAATCCCCAAACGTCTGACTTATCTTCGAACTGAAGGCTGGGCGTTCCCCGAAACAGGTAATTATGCACCCTTCCTTCGGGCATGAGTTGGATAGCTTTTGCGTCGAGTTTCGACGAAGCCCCTAATTCGCTCTGCAACGACCCATCGGAAATGTATTTGACGTAATCCAGATTATTCGGGCGACGGGCAATGCCATTGGCCACAAACAGGTCTTTCAGGCCATCGTTGTCATAATCGGCCAGCAATGGTGCCCAGCTCCAGTCGGTAGCAGCTACACCTGCCAACACGCCCACATCCATAAATTTCTGCCCTGACTGACTGATTTGCAGGCAGTTTCGACTATACTGATTCATGTAGCCGTAGGTAAGTTTGTACCGATAAATGTCTAACGGGTCTTCGCCCTGCGAGGCTTTTTCAACGGTTTCATCGGCGGGATACATGTCGAGCGTCATCACATCGGGAAAGCCGTCGTTGTTGACATCAGCCACATCGTTGCCCATCGAAAAGCGGCTGGTATGCTCAAACGCCTGCCGAACGCTCTCCGCGAAACCACCTTTGTGATTATTGACGTAATAGTAATCGTCCTCGTGAAAATCATTTGATACGTACAGGTCTTCCCAGCCATCGTTATTCAAGTCGGCCACGGCAATCCCCAACCCATAGCCCATTGCAGCGCCAAAAATGCCCGCTCGCTGGCTTACATCAGTGTATTTACCGTTGTCGTTTCGGAATAGATAATCGCCGGATTCAACGTTTCGGGTAGTGCGGGTCGAAACGCGGTCGAAACTGCGGGACGTATGCACGGCATGATTCAGCAGAAAGCAGTCTAAATCGCCATCGTGGTCATAATCGAAAAAGGCGGCCTGGGTCGAGAAACCGGCAAACGCCAGCCCGTATTCAGCCGCCCGTTCAGTAAACATTGGGACACCATCGGAGCCGGGACCATTGTTGATGTAGAGTTCGTTAACGCCCCGCAGTCCCTTAAACTTACTAACAGCGCAAACGTAAATATCCAGCAGCCCATCGCCGTTCACGTCGGCCATTGTCACGCCCGTTTGCCAATCGGCTTTTCCTGCTACACCTGCCCTGTTGGTAACCTCCGAAAAGGTGAACTTGCCTTTGTTGAGATAGAGTTTATTCGGCCCCTGATTTGAAACAAAATATAGGTCGGTCAGTCCATCGTTGTTCAAGTCACCAGCCGCCACGCCCCCGCCATTGTAGAAGTACAGGTAATCCAGAATCGACAAACTATCGGTTTCGCGCAGCCGATTAACAAAGCCAACGCCCGTTTTCGTAGCATCAACCAACTGAAACAGTGGTTTTTCGGAGGCAGGCTGCTGCTTAGTGCAACCGGCCAGCAAGAGCGAAAGAGCGACAGAGTGAACGAGTGAAAGCCGCAGAAGGGCAGTTTTGGGGCGTTGAGCCGTCAGATTCTGCCAGACTTTACTAAAGCATTTCTCTTTCATAGCTTACGGGCTTTAGAGACCGCAAAAATCTGCGCCCGGTCGTTGTTTTTGGCCAGCACAACAAATTGGTTGCCATTTGCTCCCCGAACGGGCAGCATCCTTCGCACCTGTCCCCGCACGAAAAAGCCGGTCTGCGCGGGTTTGGTAGCCGTAAACTGGGCTTTGCCTTTGCCGAGCAGCAATAGGCCATAATTGGCATCATAGCGCCCCATTTCGGTCAGCACGTCGAAGAAATTCCCCGCCAGCAAAATATCTGTTTTGCCATCCTTGTTGTAATCATCCGTCAGAATGGCGTGAATCGGCGCTGTCTGCGCCTGAATGGGCAATGCCTGAATTGAGAAACTGCCCTTGCCATCATTGAGCAGTATGGATGTCTGTGCCGTTTGGGCGGTTTTAACCATCATGCCCTCCCGTTGCTGGGCCGAAAAAATATCCTCAAAACTGGCTTTGGCGTAATCGGTATGCTTGATGTATTTGGTTTTGATGGAGGGAATTCGCTTTTGCAAGTCGGGTTTCTGCACCATCACGCACTCGCGATGTTCGCCATCGGAGCCGGGTCGGAAACAGGTGATAATCTGGTCGTAGCCGCCGTTGCGGTCAAAGTCGTTGCTGTACAGATGCGCCGGTTCCTTCACCGATGCAACCATCCGGCTGTTCAGGCCGAGGTTGCCGACGATGAAGTCAATATCGCCATCGTTGTCCAGATCGGCGGGGCGGACGGCATTCCACCAGCCACCAGAGTTCGCTAAAGTTTCATTATCTAACCGCTCGAATCCTTTTCCCTGTTTATTTTTCAGTATGGTAATGGGCATCCAGTCGCCAACCAGCACCAAATCTGGATAGCGGTCGTTATCGACATCGGCCCAGACAGCGTCTTTCACCATGCCAATCTCTTTTGAAAAAGGCATGAGTTCTTTTGTCGCTTTCCGGAAATTTCCCTTGCCATCGTTCACTAACAGCAATTGATCGGGATTTTGGCCATACTGGCCGGAAACCATCCGCCCGCCAACAAATAAGTCCTGGTCGCCATCCCGGTCAAAATCAGCCGCGACTACGCACGAATTGTTTTCAGCCGAGCGGGGCAGGGTTTTATCCCACGTAAAGTTCCCTTTACCATCGTTTCGATAGAGCCGGTCGGCCAGAAACGAGGCATCCTCAAACTCATTGCCACCCGTGGCAATGTATAAATCTAAATCTGTATCGCCGTCGGCATCGAAAAACGTTGCGGCCACGTCCTCAGTGTATAACGCATCCAGCAAAAACAGTTGTTTCTGAAGGCCGAACACGCCATTCGCCTGCTGAACATATAGCGAACGCGGCATGTTGGCGGCCCCGCCCAAAAACACATCGTCCAGCCCGTCGCCGTTTACGTCGCCAACGGTTAAGGCCGGACCTTCGCGGGAGAGCATTTCTTTCAGTAACCCATCGCGGTTATAATCGACGAAGTCGTTCTCTTTATGCACGTAATCCAGTTTGGCGAGACCTGTCACGTCGTCAAACAGGCGGGGTTGATTAACGAGCCGCACAGGAAACGTTGCGGTCTGGGTAGCGTTCCGGTAGTTGAGCGTTAAGGTTGTATTGGCTTTGGGTTGCCGGATAAGTTGTTTTTTATCGTCGGGCCAGATTACGGTTATCGAGTCGATAGTAGGGTTCTTATCTAAGCCAAAAACCATTGTCAGGTCTACCGATGACTGAAATCCCCGGTTTGGCATTTGTTGCAAATACTGAATTTGCGGCTGTCCATTAGCTACCTTCTGGTAAACATATACTTTTGCTCCGATGGCGTTTAGGTTGCGGGCATAGCCATTCAACCGCACACGCAGGAAGTTTTTATGCAGTTTGTCGACCGCCGTATTTTTAAAAATCGACACGGGCGAGTTATTGTTACTGACCACTAAATCCAGGTCGCCATCGTTGTCTAAATCGCCATAAGCCGAGCCATTCGAGAAACCGGGTTCACCAAGTCCCCATTCAACCGCTTTGTTTTCGTACTGCATTCCATTTCCCGTGTTACGAAACGCATAGTTCGGTAGCGGGCTGGACCCCATCTTGTTGACATATTCTTTATAATCAAATTTTTTGGTGCCTTCGATCATGGATTGCAGGTCGGGATTGTCGGCCAGAAACGCGACATAGTCCTGATCGGTAAGGTCTTTGAGAATGCCGTTGGCCACGAAAATATCCTTTTGGCCATCCATGTCCATATCGAAGAGTAAGGCTCCCCAACTCCAGTCGGTTGCGGCTGTTCCGGCCATCCGCCCAATTTCGGAAAATGTGCCATCGCCATTGTTCAGGTGCAGCATGTTGCGGGAGTCCTGATGATGAAAATCCCGCGACGCTTTCAATTCATTGAGTTCATAACTATCGTAGGAGGTGGTCGTTTTCAGCCGATAGTCGTCGTCGGGCAGCATATCGGTCACGAAAATATCGAGGTTCCCGTCGTTGTTGACATCGGCAATATCCGCGCCCATGGAGGCTAAACTAATGTGCGGCATCTGATTCTTGATGTCCTCCTTAAACGTGCCGTTTTTCTGATTGATATACAGATAATCACGTTCGTAAAAGTCATTCGAGATATAGACATCCGGCCAGTTGTCGTTATTGACATCACCAATAGTAATGCCCAGACCAAACCCAATTAAACTGCCATAAATACCGGCTTTTTCGCTCACGTCGGTAAACGGTTTAGGCTTACCATCCGGCCCAACACCCTCGTTCCTAAATAGTTTGTGTCCCCCTAACTTGTCGCGAACATCGCGAATGTTAGCAAACTGGAGCCGGTCCATGGGTGTAAAACTATTGTTGAGCAGGTACATGTCCAAGTCGCCATCGCGGTCATAATCGAAGAAAGCCGCGTGGGTCGAAAATCCCCCATCGGCCAAGCCATACTCAGCCGCTTTTTCGACGAATGCTGGCATGGCTGGCGCGTTGAGCCTTTTCTTAACACCCTGATTGATATAAAGTTGATTTCCTCGTTTGTCGCGGCTACCCGAATTGCAGACGTAAATATCGAGCAGCCCATCGCCGTTTACGTCGGCCATCGTTACGCCTGTCGACCAGAACTTTTTACCGACGATACCCGCTTTCTGACTTACATCTTCAAATGTCATTCCGCCTTTATTGAGGTAAAGTTTGTTAACCTCAAAGTTGGATGACAGCAGCAGGTCGGGCAAGCCATCGTTGTTGACATCGCCAATGGCAACGCCCCCGCCGTTGTAGAAATTACGGTAACTGAAAATGTTAAAGTTCTTCTTGTCGAGACTCCGGTTTACGAAATCGACACCCGTTTCCGACGCGGGTAAATTTTCAAACAGCGTATCGGAAGCCGTATGGCATGATAGCAATCCGCCTAAACTAAAGGCCAGTAGAGCCAGTTTCTTCGTCATTGATTCGTCTTGAATGTTACTAATTTTTGGCCCATGACGCCAACCATCACCGATTGACCCACTTTTTTCACATCACGTACATCCCCTCTGACAAACAGTTCCGTTTTAGTAACAGGCACCTCCTCAAAACGCCATTGGCCCCGGTTACTCAGCACAAGTCCATGATTAGCATCGACTTTACCAATCCGCAGCCGTAGCCGGGAATTGTTCCCCATCAGGAGCAGATCTGTGGTTCCGTTTTTGTCGAAATCATTGGCCAGAATTCCGTAAACCGGTGCGTATTGAGCCGATAAGGGCAGATTATGCGGAATGAGTTCACCGGCTTTGTTTTCCAGAACAAGCGTGTTTAACTCGTTGATTTTTTTAGTTTTAGCCTGACTAAGTTGCTGCTCGTCAAAACAGTTCTCCAGCGTCGCATTGGCGTAAGCCTTATAGGTAGTGAACCGTTTTCGCAGCGATGGCACCTGTTCACAGATTTCATCCCGCGAGTAGGCTGGATAGGATTTACCCTGAACCGTGTAGTTCATAAAAAAGTCGAGGGTTCCATTCTGGTCGAAATCGTCATAGGTTAGTGTAGCAGGTTGCTCCTGGCTGGCCCGAACCGGTGTATTCAACCCTAAATTTCCGACGATAAAGTCCTCGTCGCCGTCACCATCTAAATCTGCTTTTTCGATTCGATTCCACCAGCCTGCTAACTTCTCGTATGTCTTTTGATGGTCGGCAGAAAAGCGTCCTTTCTGATTGAGCAATACCGTAATCGGCATCCACTCGCCCACAACGACGATATCCAGCCAGCCGTCGTTGTCTGTATCCAGCACGGCGGCATCCGTCACCATGCCCAGCGACCCCACCGATTGCCGGGTAAAATTTGCCTTTCCATCATTAATCAACAAAAAACTTTCGTCGGCAGCCGGAAACCGAAGCGGTCGTATTGAACCGCCGACAAATAGATCCAAATCGCCATCGCGGTCAATGTCTATCGTTTTTACGCAACTTCCGTTTTCGGTTTCAGGCGGCAAGGTTTTAGCCGTAAATGCCGAACCGTCGGACCGCCCTTTGTTATTTAGCCAGAGTTGGTCCTGCCGCTTCTCCGCTTCTCTGACACCATACCCCCCATTCACGACGTATAGATCAGCTTGTTTGTCACCATCAAGATCAGCCAGTACGGCATCCATGTTTGCCCGGTCAGCCACACCCGCCAACGCCTGTGCCACAAATGACCCATCGGCATTTTGCAACATGAACTGTCCGTTCTGCTGACTGTTTCCACAAACAAACGCGTCTGCCCGGCCGTCGCTATTCACATCACCAACGGCAATGCGCGGCCCGATGGCCGAATACTGCATTGGGAGTAAAATTTGCGCGTCGAAATTGTTCGTTGAATCAACTTTATGAACAAAATCATTCCCATCAACCAGCGAAAACAGGGCTTTTTTAGCAGCCGGTTCAGCTATGTTGTGCAGCCGTGCCCGGCGGTAGTCGAGCGTAATTAACTGATTAGGCGTTACCGCGTTGATTGTTTGCAATCGTGCATCCGGCCAGCGAATCGTAAGCCGAATATTCTTTGGTTTCTCTCCCAGCCCGAATACTAAATCGCCGTGGCTGCATGATTCAAAACCGCGCGTTGGATAGCGTTCCTGCACCTGTTGTTGCCCATCAGCTTCAACAGTTACGGTTGCCCCGATACCAAACGGATTTACCTTATCACCGTTTAAGCGAATAAGGAGGTAGCTGTTATCAGTCGTTTCGCGGCTCTTGTTGCGGTAAATCCGGGCCGTTTCGTTCAGGTTATTCGTCACTAAATCCAAATCACCGTCGTTGTCCAAATCGGCATAGGCGCAACCATTTGAGGTGGTTGGCTCATCAAATCCCCAAGCTGTTTGCCGGTTGGTAAACGTCAGGTCTTTGTTGTTTTGAAAAATGTAATTCTTCGTTGGCGTGGAAGGCATCTGCCGGATTTGGTCCATCACCGGTTGGCTCGCTGCTTCATCCGAAAATTTTATGAAATCAGCATCCGTAAAATCACGCAGAATACCATTGCTGACGAATACATCCTTGAACCCATCCAGGTTAAAATCGGCCAGCAAAACACCCCAGCTCCAGTCGGTTCCGGCCAGACCCGCTAATTGCCCAATTTCGGCAAACTGGCCGTTGGGTTGCTGAATCTGGAGCATATTCCGCATGTTCTGGTGCCAGAAGCCATTTTTCAACTGTGCCTGATATACGTTCCAATTGTCGGGCCAGGGCAGGGTTTTCTGACGGGCGTTACTCTCCGGCAGCATATCGAGCGTCATAATGTCGGGGCGGGTATCGTTATTGAGGTCGGCGATGTCGGCCCCCATTGCCGAGTAGGCTGTATGTTCGACCCGGTCGCGTAACTCATCCCGGAATTGCCGAACCGTAGGTGATGCGGCCGGTTCGCCGGAGCGATCCCGACCGCCATTCCCCTGATTGATATAACAGTAATCATCTTCGACGTAATCATTCGTTACGTAAAGGTCTGGCCAGCCATCGCCGTTAATATCCGACACAGAGCAACCCAGCCCAAAACCCAGCGGATTTCCTTTAATGCCCGCCTGTTCAGAAACATCCTCAAAGAGTGGAAGAGTGGAAGAGCGCAAGAGCGGACTCCCCTGTGATGAAACACCTGCGTCATCCCGACCGCTCTTTCGCTCTTTCGCTCTTTCGCCCATTAAATTCCGAAACAACTTATCCCCCGCGTTTGGGTCGCGTTCGGCACGCATAACGGCCGATTCTTTTCGCTGGTAATTTTTGAGATTGTGATTAATCAGAAAACAGTCCAGGTCGCCATCGCGATCATAATCAAAAAACGTAGCCTGAACCGAGTAGCCCGAATCGGCCAGGCCGTACTCGGTTGCCCGGTCGGTGAAGGTCAAGTCGTGGTTATTAATAAAAAGCTGGTTTCGGCGAAGGGAGTCAGCACGCAGGCCGGAGTAGCAAAGGTAAATATCGAGCCAGCCATCGGCATTTACATCAGCCAGTGTAACACCCGTTTTCCAGCCTCCTTTTCGGCCGCCAATACCTGCCTTCGCTGAGACATCGGCAAATTTCAGGTCGCCCTGGTTGAGGTATAGTTTATTATCGACCTGATTACCAGTAAAAAACAGATCAGCCAGACCATCGTTGTTCAGATCGCCCGTTGCTACACCTCCACCATTGTAGAAATATTCAAATGACAGTACGTTTTCCTGCTCTGTTTCATTTAACTGGTTAATAAACCGAACACCGGTTGTAGCAGGATCGGTTTTTTCAAAGAGTGGCGTTTCTTTGGTACAGGCGACAAAGAGAATCAGGATAAGTAGAAAAAGCCCTATTTTCATTACATTATATCAACGAACAACACTATTGATAAGTGCTGATTAGCAGAGGTATTGAGTATGTTTTATGATTAATTAAAAGCAAACAGCAGCCCAATAAGGCTGCTGTTTGCAAACGGTAAGCATAATTAAACTTGCTTAATAACCCGGATTCTGCTTCAGGTTCGGGTTGGAATCGACAGCCCGTTGGGGAATTGGGAATACGGCCCTTGTTTCGGGCGATGCCTGTGCCCGCTGATCAACCGGAGCGTTGAACGTACCGAAACGAATCTGGTCGGTCCGGCGAACACCTTCCCAATACAGTTCGTAGCCACGCTCCGCCAATATCGCTTTATCGTCGATTGGCGTTTTGTTGGCTACGCCCCGAACAGTCCGAAGCCCATTCACAATCGAAGCGGCTGTTTCGCCTTTCGGATCAGTTCCACCGCGTACCAGTGCTTCTGCCTTCATCAGCAATGCATCGGCATAACGGAAGAAGATATAGTCCGTACCGATATTATCGAAATTACCCGGTTGTGGCAGGTACTTAATTACACGGATACCCTTTGCTTCGGTTGCGTAGTTGATATTGATGTCCTTCGTGAAAATAAGTGGCGTACCGCCCCGTTCTTTCAACGGTTGGCCTTTTGCATCTACCTGTTGTCCAACTAAGAAACCGGCATTCAAACCAGTTTTGTCCGTTAAACCAGGATATGGACCACCCAAACGCTCATCTTTCGGATCGAAGCTATTGTAAAAGTCCGCAAGTGTTGTAAAACCATTCCAGCCACCGGGCTGCGTATTGTAGTGTAAGGTCATGTAGTATCGGTTACGAACACTACCAACATCATTACCCTGTGGCTTGTTAATCGTGAAGATTAACTCTTTCGAGCGCGTCCGGTTTTCCCAGTGGAAATTGTCAAAATACGTGCCTTTTGCCTGTAGACTATAACGGCCCGCAGTCTGAATAGCATTAATGTATTGAATGACTTTATCCATGTCGGCTTTAGCAAACGTGAACGGTCCGGCTGGCTTGGTTGGGTCGTTTGTATAAACGGCCTTGTTCAGATACATCTTTGCCAGCAGGAACTGAGCAGCACCTTTTGAAGCCGCTGTAGCAGCGCCGTAAGGTAGAACAGCTTCTGCTGCCTCCAAGTCCTTAATGATAAAATCAGTCGCCTGCACCCGCGTGAACACTTTCGGATTAGCTTCCAGCCCATCCGTTACTTCACGAAACGGCACCTGACCATATAAATCAACCACGTAATGCATAAAGAACGCCCGCAGGAACTGTGCTTCGGCCTTGATCTGCGGGGTTGCGTTGGCCGCCGATACAACTTGTGTTGCCCGGAAAACGGCTGAATTCATCGCATCCCAGGCATTGGACACCTGATCATGGGAGGGATCCCAGGTATGCTGGTGCAGTTTGCGCCATGTACCAAAATCATCCCAGTCTGTGCCGCGTGTCGGCCCCATCATTTCATCTGATGGATGTTCTTCCATGGCGTATACACCTGCCTGATCCGTTAGGCCATTCAGGGATGTGTAAACACCACGCAGAGCAGCGGCTGGATCGGCTATGGGAACAGGCTTGCCATCGCTGGACTCCGCCGATATTCCGTCAAGTACTTTGTCGTCAAGATCTGTACAGCTTGCGGTTGCCAATAGCAACGCAACAAGGGGCAAACCCAGCGACCTAAACTTTATAGTAGTCATTTTTTAAACGTGTTAGAAGAGTTGTTAAACTGTTACTTCCTTAGTAAGCTCCCTCAAACTGAATAATATACGATTTGTGCTGTCATTCAGTTTGAGGAAAGACTCACTATTTTTTAGAACCCAACATTTAGACCCAGCGTAAATGTGCGGGGCGTTGGGAACGCCGTGTAGTCGATACCACGCGAAGGAACACCATCAATGCTTTTGTTGGTGTTCACTTCAGGATCCAAACCGGTGTAACCCGTAAAAAGCAGCAGGTTCTGACCCGTCAACGATATCCGCAGGTTCTTGGCAAAACCGCCCTGTGGTAAATTGAAGGTGTATCCGATGTTGGCATTCGACAGACGAACGAAATCGACTTTTTCTAAGAAGCGCGTCGATGGCGAACCAGCGTTCAGCGGATTCTCAGCACTGGCACCTACTTCTTTCGTCACATTACGCCCATTTTTCAGGATACCCTTCAGGAAAAGTGCGTTGGCTGTGTTGTTATAGATATAGCCACCAAACTGACCGTTGAAGAAAATGCTGGCCGAAAACTTACCGAACGTGAAGTTGTTGGTCAGACCGAGGTTGTACTTCGGAATCGGGTTGCCGATAATCGAGTTAGCACCTCCGTTCTCGTACAAGCCTACATTCTGAAGACCATCCGCCGTGTTGCCGAAACCGGTAAACGTTGGCAGGTTGAACGAGAAAATTGAATAGCCGTCGCGGAATGTCTGGGCAAATGCACCCGACAAACCCTGACCACTGATAGCCCCGGTGTTGATGTTGGTGCTGCCGAAGTTCTGAATCGTATTCTTCAGATAGGTAGCATTGGCCAAAATTTCCCAGCCAAAGTTTTCCTTCTGAAGTGCCTGGAAGGCCAGCGATAGTTCGACACCATTGTTGATTACCTGACCCGGCAGGTTGATAAACCGGTAGGTAACGGCGGCAGGCTGTGCATAACGAATCTGGAACAATAGATCGGAGGTCGATTTGTAGAAGTAATCGATGTTACCCGACAAACGACCTTTCAGGATCGTGAAGTCAATCCCAGCGCCATACTGTGTGGTTTGCTCCCAGCGTAGGTCGGGATTGGGGTTGTTGTTCTGCGTCAGCGAACCATCTGAGTTTGCCGAGAAGATAATCTTCGACGCGCCACCCGAGAAATCCTGGTTACCTGTGATACCATAGTTCAACCGCAGTTTCAGATCATCGAACACGCTCTTAGGGATGAAACTCTCGTTCGATAAACGCCAGGCAGCCCCCAGCGAAGGGAAATAGCCATATTTATTATTTACCCCAAAACGGGATGAACCGTCTACCCGCAGAGTACCGGTTAGCAGGTACTTATCACTGATATTGTAGTTCACCCGACCAAAAAACGATTGTAGTTCATTCTGACTACGGTCTGAACCGCCTAAAAACGCCTTGTTATCGTTGTTGTTGACACCGTCGATGTTATCAACAAGAGGGATAGCATAAGTCGTAAAGAACTCAGACCGAACGAAGTCACCCCGGTTTTCAAATTTCTGATACGAGAAACCAGCCACCGCGTCTAAAGCACCTGTACCAATCGTTTTGTTGTAATTCAGCGTGTATTCGATCAGTCGTGAGTTGCGGTAGCGGTTCTGAATATAGGCCCGGCCCCGACCGAATGTGTCATTGAAGCCTCCCAAACGACCGTCGATACCCGTCCGGCGAATACCCGTCGATGCGTCGAGACCAAAGTTGATCTTAGCCGACAGGCCATCCAGAATACGCCATGTGCCCGATACGCTGGCCAATGTCCGGTTTGTGTTACCTGAGTCATCGATATAATCCAGTACAGCCGCTGGGTTCCGATAGTCACCACTGCTTTGAGGGTATGTAATGGTGCCATTTGCGTTCGTAATCGGCGGAGCATAGTAGAATGATCCGTCCGGGTTACGAACTGGGTAGGTTGGATTAGCCTGGATGGCCGCGCCAATCAGGTTGCCCTGAAAACCAGCGTTATCTCCGTTCAATACGTAGGTATCTTTTACACCCGAAGTAGTCAGCGACAGGTCAAGAACAACCTTATCGTTGAACAACTCATGGCTGGCGTTAATCCGGCCCGTCAGGCGTTGCAACGCAGCTTTCTTGATGATACCCTGCTGATCCGAATAGCCCACCGAAAACAGGTAACGCGTATCCTGATTACCACCACCGAAACTCAGGTTGTAGTTTTGCGAAATACTGGTGCGGAAAATTTCCTTCTGCCAGTCGGTATTGGCACCCCGGTCGACAGAAGCGCGGTCGCCACCGGCGGCTACTACTCCGGCAACGAAGCCGGGGCCGTCGAGCAGGTCATATGTACGCAGGGGCGAAGAGATGCTTGTCGATGCCGACACGTTCACCTGCTGTGAGCCTGACTTGCCCCGCTTGGTCGTAATCAGAACAACACCATTGGCACCCCGTGCGCCATAGATGGCCGCCGAGGAAGCATCTTTTAATACCGAGATGTTCTCAATGTCGTTTGGATTCAGGAAGTTTAATGGGTTACGCGACGAGGTCGTGCCACCACCAAAGTCCTGACCACCTGCGCTAACTTCGCCACCATCAAGAGGCACACCGTCAATAACGTACAGCGGGTTGTTGCCGCTTCGGATGGAGGTTGAGCCACGAATCTGGATATTGATACCAGCGCCTGGCTCACCACTGGCGGGTGTAATCTGCACCCCGGCAGCACGGCCCTGGAGGAGTTGTTCAGGCGACGCAATAACCCCCTTGTTGAAATCTTTTGGCCCTAAGGCTACGATACCACCCGTTACGTCCTTTTGCTTTTGCGTGCCGTAGCCAACAACCACAACTTCCTGAAGCGCTTTGGTGTCGTCAACCAGCTGAACGTCTACAGTAGCGCGGTTACCCACGGCCACTTCCTGGGTTGCGTAGCCAATAAAGCTCAGCACCAGTGTTGCGTTGTCCTCAACGTTTGCCAGCGTATAAACACCGTCACCGTTCGTGTTTGAACCCCGCGTAGTCCCTTTAATCTGTACGCTTACTCCCGGTAAGCCAAAACCCGTTGGGTCTGTTACCTTCCCCGTCACGGTGCGTCCTTGCGCCCATGCTGCCTGATTACCCAGCAACAGCATCATTGCCAGTATGGTCAGAAAGCCCGAAAGCGCTCTCCGTCCAAACGGCTGGAGTTGGAGATTTCCAACCCGACCTACGTCGCCACCGAAGCGGTTCATTGAGTAGGATTTGTTTATCATAGGTTTACAGTAAAAAATGGAAATTAGTGATGTTCTGGTTAAAGATTATATACTACATTTTCTTGACGAAATACTAAACTTTGGGTAACACACAAAAGTTGTATAGCCTTCAATTTTAGTAACTTGACGAGAAATTATAGAATGTAAAACTGAACCAGTTAGCAAATTACATCATGTTATAAGGAAAATACAAGTGCTGACATGTTAAAATCAGGGTATTTATTGTCAAAATCGTATCATAATATTTCTTAAATGATAATAATATATTTAAACTATTTAAATAAAATTGTAAATTATTTCTATTGTTTATCTACTGATTATCAGTATATTATACTATAAATATCAGGAAGAATTATATAATTTTTCCATTATATAGGTTTCGACATTTTTGGTGGGTTTACAGAAAAATTTATAGTAATTACACGTAATTTTGTCTGCTTATTCTCATAGCTGTCACTCCAGCAGCAGCGAATTAACTCTCATGCGTGCCGAATCCCTTAAAAATTTAGCGAGTCAGCTCACCGGCGACCTTTTCGACGACTCTACTCAACGAATATTATATGCGACTGACGCATCAGCCTATCGGGAAATGCCCGTTGCCGTTGCCGTGCCGAAAACACTTGATGACCTTAAAACGCTGATTGCCTTCGCAAGGCAGCAGAAACGCTCCGGCATTCCGGCATCATTGATCCCACGCACGGCGGGAACGTCACTGGCGGGTCAGGTTGTGGGTAGTGGAATCGTGGTCGATGTGTCAAAACACTTTACTCAAATTCTGGAAATCAACCCAAAAGAACGCTGGGTACGAGTCCAGCCGGGTGTTATTCGTGATGAGTTAAACCAGTTTTTGAAGCCCTACGGTCTGTATTTTGGCCCGGAAACCTCAACGGCTAACCGGGCCATGATTGGCGGAATGGTTGGCAACAACTCCTGCGGGTCCAACTCGGTGGTGTACCGGGCCACGCGTGAGCATACAATCTCCGTAAAAGCGTTGCTGGCCGATGGCTCTGAAGTTGAATTTGGACCTGTAAATGGTGGGGATTTTACGAAACAAGTGGGCGAAGCAAGCCAAAAAAACGGCTCATCCACCCTGGCTGACAAAATTCTGCTTAAAACAAATGACATTTTGTCGGATTCGACAAACCAGGAAGAAATCCGGCGAAATTTCCCAAAAAAAACCATCGAACGGCGCAATACAGGCTATGCATTAGACGCGCTGCTCGACATGGAACCCTACACACCGGGCGGAGAATCGTTCAATCTGGCTAAGTTCATTGCCGGTTCGGAAGGTACGCTCTGCTTTCTGACCGAAATCAAACTAAATCTGGTGCCGTTGCCGCCTAAAGAAAGCGGATTAGTATGTGTTCATTGCCACTCCATCGACGAGGCTCTGCGGGCTACGCTGGTGGCCCTGAACTATAAGCCTTATGCCGTCGAATTAATTGACGACATTATTCTGGAGCGGGCCGATACGAATGCTGAACAGCGAAAAAATAGCTTCTTTGTTCAGAAAACGCCCGGCGATCACTTCCCCATTATTTTAGTCGTTGATCTGTCGCGCGATACGCGAAGCGAAATTGAGCAACTGGCCTCCGCAATGATTGCCGACATGCAGGCGGCAGGCATGGGGTATCATTACCCGCTTCTGTTTGGCGATGACTCCAAAAAAATCTGGACGCTCCGCAAAGCGGGCCTGGGCCTGTTGGGCAACCTCCCCGGCGACGAAAAAGCGGTTGCCGTTATTGAAGATACCGCCGTTGATGTACACGACCTGCCTGATTATATCCGGGATTTCAATGAGATTTTGAAAAAGCACCACATGCACTCGGTCCACTACGCCCACGCGGGTTCAGGCGAGCTGCATCTGCGGCCAATTATCAATCTCAAAACCGAAGAAGGCCACCGGCAATACCGAATGATTGCGGAAGAAATTGCCACGTTAGTCAAGAAATATGGCGGATCGCTATCGGGCGAACACGGCGACGGGCGGCTGCGGGGCGAGTTTATTCCGCAAATGGTTGGCCCACACAACTACGATCTGATGCGGCAGATAAAGCACACCTGGGACCCGGAGGGCATTTTCAACCCCGGCAAAATTGTTGAAACGCCCCCAATGGATACCTTTCTTCGGTACGAAGCGGGGCAGCAAACGCCAGCCTTTCAAACCTATTTTCGCTACAAAGACCAGGACGTGCTCCAACATGCCGAGCAGTGTAATGGCTCAGGCGACTGCCGCAAAACACAGGCTTCGGGCGGAACCATGTGCCCAAGCTACATGGCTACCCGCAACGAGAAAGACACGACACGGGCGCGGGCCAACATCTTACGCGAAATGCTGACGCGCTCGCCGAAAGAAAACCGGTTCGACCACGAAGAAATCAAAGACGTTTATGACCTGTGCCTGTCGTGTAAAGGCTGCAAAAACGAGTGTCCATCCAACGTAGATGTCGCCAAATTAAAAGCTGAGTTTTTACAGCATTACTACGATTCAAACGGTGTGCCGATTCGGTCAAGGCTAATTGCGAATTTTGCCCGGCTATCTGGTTTGGCCTCGTTGATTCCCTGGGCCTGGAATGGCGTAATGGGAACGCCTTCGCTCCGGCGCATTGCCAATCGAATTGTTGGCTTCCATCCTGACCGCACTATGCCCATGATGGGCAGGACGACGCTCCGGCGCTGGGCGCGGAGCAGGGAGCAGGGAGCAGGGAAGGCTTCAAGTTCCGGGCACCTTGCCGTGACGACGGACCGACCACGCACTGTACTCCTTTTCTGCGATGAGTTCACGAATTATAATGATGTAGAGGTTGGACAGAAAGCGATTCAGTTGTTCGAGCGATTGGGGTATGAGGTTGTTATTCCCGAACATGGCGAGAGTGGCCGGGCAGCTTTATCGAAAGGAATGCTTAAATACGCTAAAACGCTGGCCGAGAAGAACATACGACTTCTAAAGGTTGTTGTTTCCGAAGAAACACCTTTAGTTGGTCTGGAGCCGTCGGCCATCCTGACCTTCCGTGACGAGTATCCTGATTTGGTCGATGAATCATTGATAGCCGACGCAAAACGTATCGCTGAACACACGCTGACGTTTGAGGAATTTATGGCGCGGGAAATAGACGCCGGGCGAATTCGGGCTGAGCAATTTACAGACGAAAAGCGATTGATAAAATTACACGGTCACTGCCAGCAGAAAGCTGTTTCGTCGCTGGTGCCGGGCAAAAAAGCCCTGTCGCTTCCCAAAAATTATACCGTTCAGCTTATTCCATCAGGCTGCTGTGGCATGGCCGGTTCATTTGGCTACGAAGCCGAACATTATGATGTGTCGATGAAGATTGGTGAACTGGTGCTGTTTCCTGCCGTTCGTCTGCAACCCGACGATGTACTTATTTCAGCTCCAGGCACCTCCTGTCGTCACCAGATTAAAGATGGAACTGGTCGAAAATCACAACACCCCGCCGAGATATTGTTTGACGCACTGAAGAAGTAGGGTGGACGGTCGGCCACAGCCGTGGAAACCCACGCTACAGTTTTTCAAATGGCCATTGTTTTCTGACACCCGCCGACAGCAAAAATGCCCCAATACCTAAGCCAATAACCGTTAAACCAGAAAGCATAAAGTTCAGGCCCGTTGAAAAGAAAACAAACAGCCACACGCTGATAGCCAGCAACACCGGGAGCGGATAGAGGGGCATTCGGAAGGGAAACTCAGCGGCTGCCCGTCGGCGGTGAAGCAGGAGTAAACCAATAGCCTGCCCAACAAACTGCACCACAATTCGCATGGCTAAAATGGCTGTTATGACATCGCCAAGCCTGAACAGCAGGCTAAAGACAAAACCCAGCGCACCCAGAAATAGCAGCGATACATAGGGAAACTGTCGGGTTGGATGAAGCTTCGCAAAAATTTTGAAAAACTGCCCGTCGGCAGCCGCCGCATAGGGAACGCGCGAATAACCCAGCAATACGGCAAATAACGACGAGAAAGCCACTAAAAGCACTAAAACGGTTGCCAGTCGAGCGGCTTCGGGTCCATATAATGTTTCGACAAACGTGCTGACAATGAACTCACTATGTTGAGCAGTTTGCCAGGGAACTACACTCACAATACTCAAATTCATGAGCAAATACAGACCCGCAATACCAACAATAGAAATGAACATGCTGACCGGAATATTACGGGCAGGTCGCTGAATCTCGCTGCCTAAATGGCACACATTGTAATAGCCGAGGTAGCAGTAAATTGTTTTAACGGATGCCTGCCCGAGTCCGGCGGCAAGCAAACCGCCACTCACCGACCCAACCGACTGGAAGGTGTCTGCCAGGGGAATTCGGGCGTTGCTCAATCCACCGATGATGATCCACCCCAGCGTAAGCAAAACCGCCCCCCACATAACCAGTCCAATATTGCCAATCGAGTCTATTTTGCGATACAACAACACAATGATAATCAGCACAATAACACCGGAAACGGCCTTGCGCTGCCATTCATCCAGTGGCATCAGGTAAGACGCATACTGCGAGAATCCAATAGCGCCGGAGGCAATAACCAGGGGAGCCTGAATGAGCGTTTGCCAGACGTACAGAAAGGAGAGCAGCCGTCCCCACCGTTTCTCTCCGTAAGAAATCTTCAGGAAATTGTAGCTTCCACCCGCCAGCGGAAAAGCCGCTCCCAACTCCGCCCACACAAACGCGTCGATTAAGGATATAACCGCCCCCAGAACCCAGGCCCACAAAAACAGTGGCCCACCGAGCGTTTTAATAACCAATGGCAACACCACAAAAGGACCAATGCCAACCATGTCGATCATGTTCAGGGCGGTGCCTTGCAGGAGTGTCAGGCGACGGGGCAAATCAGGCGAAGCTGAATCAGGAAGCTGATCGGAAGAGGTAGTGTTGCTCAATAGTGTAGAGAAAAAGCCATACCTGACAAAGGTCATAAATCGGCTAAAAGTTCGGCTAAAAATAGGCTCTAACAAACAAAAATGCCCCACCCTCAACGTTGAGAGCAGGGCATTTCCTACTACAATTTTCTGCTTTTCTGGTTAGTTCATCAACTCATCAAACGTCAAACTAATGTAATACGTCGATCCAACGTAGGCGCTGCCATACGCCTGGAAATAAGGCTTGCCAAACAGGTTAGTTGCGCCTACTTTCACAATCGACTTAAACCGCTGAACTTTATAGTTCACCTGCGCGTCGAAGTTACTGATGGCCGGAACAATTGTGTTAGTGTACAGAGGAACTCCCGCTTCCGTAGGCTGTCCGAAACCCTCCCAGGTAAACGAATCCTGGTGTTTAAAGGCTAAGGCGTAGCCAAAATTAGAACCGCTCACCGGTCGCTTGCTCAGGGTCAGATTGAAGCGATATTCGGGCGTGTTGAATTGCGCCGTTTGCAGTTCGGGTGAGGGTGTAAAGTTGTTCAGTTTGTTATTGGCAATGTTACCTGACAGACCATATCCTTTGGGCAGTTGATAATTCAGGCCCAACGCCCAGCCCGAAGCAGTAATTTCCTCACTGCTGTTGGCGGGCATTGAGAATACCCGGCGCGTATCGCCACTCAACACTCCCGATGTTTCGGGCAGTACGCCCGGTGCAATGGAGCGGGTTGGTTGAATCAGCACGACAGCACCAATAAAGTTTGTGTATACGCTATAATAGTAATAGGCATCAACAAACAGGCGTTTCCCAAAAATACCCCGATAACCAACTTCATAGTTTGCCACACGCTCGGGCTTAAACTCCTTCCGCTGGTAAGGTTTCAAATTGCCGATGTTAGCGCTGACAGCCGCAGCCTGAATAGCATTTGGGGCGTTGGCCGTAACCTGCCTGGTAACCTCCTGCTGAATAATACCCGGAGCGGCCGCAGCCGGAATCTTACCCGCTGCCACACTAGCCGATATTGCCGCTGTCACTAAGGCACCAATTTGCGCGGTAAGGGCATCAACAACCTGTTTCTGGAAAGCCGGGCTGGCGGCCTGCGTTTGAATGGCCGCTCCTACTGCTGCAACATCGGGCCGGGCGTATGAATTGGCCAGGTTATACCGGGTATAAAACTCGGGCAAGGCCCCAATTAACCGGGCCTGGGGCGTCTGAAGGTCGATGTATTGGTTCTGCGTAGTTGGGATGCGGAAGCCCGTTTGGTAGGACACCCGAAAATTATGGTCGCCAAACGTCGTTACCGCCGACACGCGGGGCGTAAACTGACCATCGAAATTCTGGTTCTTATCGTATCGAACCGAGCCGGTCAGCTTCAGGTGTTCACTAAATAAGGATTTGCTGACCTGGGCAAACCCACCATATTCGGATATGCCAATCCGACCATTGCGGCCCTCGGCCTGATCCGCAAAGAGCGTACCTTCGGAGCCTAACTGATACTGGCGGTAGTTAGCGCCTATCAGCAGGTCAGCGAATTTAATCTGGTTTTTGAAGTTGTAAACCGCGTCGATATGGTACAGGTTCGACTTGTCGGTGAACGCCCCTCCCCCCTGGCTGATAGGTGTAGTCCGCACTTTTTCATACAGCGTATTGTAGGCATCTGAACCCGGCGCTGGCCGGCCCTGATCGGCCACGCCCCGGGCCGTGAGGTGAGCGGCATCGTCGGCCTGTCCGGCTCCGCGAGCCTGAGCGTAAGCGCCCACGTATTGCCCAAACCAGGTCGAGCTGGGTTTCCAGGATTCGTTCAGGAAGATGCTGGCTAATCCTGCAGTGTATGATTTCCCTGAGCGCTCCTGGGTCGTGTAGGCACGCAGGGTGAAGTTGTCGCCCCGCAGTTCGAGTTTGGCCTGCGTCAGGCTGAAGTCACGCAGCGAATAGCGCCCATTGGCCGTATACACCGTAGTGCCAAAGCCATAGTTTACCTGGGCGATGGCTTCCACTTTTTCGGTGAGCCGATAATGCAGGGCACCGTTCACCTTTAGACTTTTCGTGTTGTAATCAACTAAGTCCCGCTCCAGATAACCTGTGCGGCTCACGTTTACGTTGGGAAGCAGCGCCAGGGCTGCAGGCTGCAAAGCCCCTGCCGTGATTAAGGCCTGCCCCACTGAACGCATATTTGCCTGTGCTTCGTCGCCATACACGTTCATGCCATCGTAGTTGACCGCCGTACCGGCTCCCCGGTTCGGATCAGCGTTGCCGCCAACGTTCAGGTTTTCATAGTTTGTTGCCTGCCAGTCCTGAGCTTTAAGATAGGACAGATTGATTTTGAAGGCAACGCGGTTATTAAACGCTTTCGCATACCGAATCGACGCATCGTAGAAGCCGGTGTTGGCAGTCGTCCGGTTGTCAGCACTCATAATACCCGTTTTAACGTTGGCACTCAACCCCTGATATAAAAACGGGCTTTTGCTGTTGAGCAAAATCAATCCCTGAATGGCATTGGGGCCATAAAGTGCTGAAGCAGCACCCGGCAGAATCTCGACACTTTCAACATCCTGCTCTGGAATGCCCGCAATGTTGTCAATTGGGAAATTCAGGCCGGGGGCCGAGTTGTCCATCCCATCGATTAGCTGTACAGTACGCGGGTTTCCCGTCGAACCAAACCCACGCATATTGACGGATTTAAACAGCAGCCCCTGTGTAGCAATGTCAATTCCCTTCACGTTCGCCAGGCCATCATAAAAATTAACCGACGGGGTCGACTGAATGGCCCGTATGTCCATTTTTTCGACCGAAACGGGGGATCTGAGAACGCTTTCTTCTACCCGCGAGGCCGACACAACCACCTCCTGGCCAATGGTTACCTGTTCTTTCAGGCTAACGTTGAGGTCGGTTCGGTTGCCATTGATAACAAACTCCTGCGTTTGGAAACCAACTGCCGAAATGGCGACGGTAAAGGGGGTGGGTGTATTGGTCGTGAGTGAGAAATTACCCTTCTGATCAGTAATCGTTCCGATAACTTTTCCTTTCACGGCGATACTGATTCCCGCTAATTCTTCTTTTCTGACCTCTTCGGTCACTTTACCGGCAATTCGCGTTTGGGCAAAGGCGTTCGCGCTCAGCAAACACAGTATTCCCAGGAAAAACTTCGCATAAGTAGTTAAAATCCGCATAAACGTATACTTAAAAGTGAGTGGCATATTAATTCAATGCTTTAACGCTAAACTTACGGATAAGTCTGATTTTTGTACAAATTTTTCTTGTCATTGATAAACTTTTTTATTTTTATAGGCACTCTGAGTCCTATGTATCAAATAGATAGTAAATCTGCCAATAAATTGTCTTTTGCGCCAGATTATGTTTTCAACCGAAAATAGCTCTTTACATGACTAACGAATCGAATCAGGATCGCCGGGCATTCCTGAAAACCTCCAGCCTGCTTACGGGTGGCGCTATCCTGAGCAGTCTGCCCTTTGGCGCCCAGGCGGGCTACCATTTCTCCGTAAATGATACGATAAAAGTAGCCCTTATTGGCTGTGGTGGCCGTGGCAAAGGTGCTGCCCTACAAGCGCTGAGCACAAAACAGAATGTTAAAATTGTAGCTCTGGCCGATGCTTTCCGCGACCGTTTAGACGATGCTTATAAAGTCCTGACCGAACGCGGTGCCAAAGCCGCCGATGATTCGTCGAAGGTCAATGTACCAGAGGACCATAAGTTTGTGGGTTTCGATGCTTACAAGCAGGCTATAGCCTTAGCCGACGTAGTTATTCTGGCGACGCCACCGGGTTTCCGACCCAGCCATTTTGAAGAAGCGGTTCGGCAGGGGAAGCACGTTTTCATGGAAAAACCTGTGGCCACCGATGCACCGGGTATTCGGCGCGTGCTGGCGGCAGCGGAAGAAGCCAAAAAGAAAAAACTGAACGTAGTGGTTGGGTTGCAACGACGCTATCAGCCCAGCTACCGCGAGATGATCAAACGCATTCACGATGGGGCCTTAGGCGACATTGTAGGCGGGCAGGTCTATTGGATTAGCGGGGGCGTCTGGCAGAAACCGCGCCAACCAAATCAGACTGAAATGGACTACCAGATGCGGAACTGGTATTACTTCAACTGGCTCTGTGGTGATCACATCAATGAGCAGCACGTTCACAACATCGACGTAGCGAACTGGGTAAAAGACAGTTATCCCGTTTCCTGTCAGGGCACGGGCGGGCGGCAGGTACGGAATGGCAAAGACTATGGCGAAATTTTTGATCACCACATCGTCGATTATGTCTATGCCGACGGCACGACCATCAATAGCCAGTGCCGTCACTACGAAGGCACCTACAGCCGGGTGGACGAAATGTTCTTAGGCACAAAAGGTAAAGTTGAAGGTATGGAAAAGAAAAGCAGCGCATTGTTAGACTACAAAGGTCAGCCTATTTATACCTACAACGCCAAAGCGGACGGCAATCCGTACCAGATTGAACATGACGAACTGTTCGAGGCTCTTGCCAAAGGGGAGTATAAATTTGCCGACGCCGAACGAGTGGCGAAGAGCACAATGACAGCCATTATGGGGCGTATGGCAACCTATTCGGGCAAAGTCGTGAAGTGGGACGAAGCCCTAAACTCACAAATTGACCTTTTCCCAACTACGCTGTCCTGGGACGCCATGCCCAAAAGCCAGCCCGACAAAGACGGTTTTTATCCCATTGCCGTACCGGGAAAAACGGTAGCGGTATAGAGACGCAATCCCACGCGTCTTATGACCGGATGGTTTTTGCTGACGCATAGGAGACGCAATATTTTGCGTCTCTACATACTCAAAACGGGGTCGACTGCCACGTATGCAGTCGACCTTTTTTGTTTTCCAGAATAAGAAGTTTGACCCCAGGAAACCGCTTAACTAACCGACGGCTTTTCGGCAACCCGGCCACGCTGAAAACTTTTGTAAGCGCGTCGGCCCGGTAACCATCGGGCGCCAGCACGGTTACCCGAACAAAGTGGCGTAGACCTAAGCCAGAGCCGGGATTCATGATGTGCGAATATCGGTGGCCCTTGTGTTCCAGAAAACGGTATGTGTCGCCGGAGGTGGTTATGGCTGCGTTTCTGAGTAAAATGGTTGCAGTGTCAGCATCGGCAAGTGCGCCCGAACCAATGCCTACGCGCCAGCCGTTGCTGCCCGGAGGAGCATCGCCTGCGAGTATATCGCCCCCTAAATCGAGTAAAGCTGATTTGATGCCGAATTGGTGAAGCACCCGCAGGGCTTCGTCAACCGCAAAGCCCTGTCCGATACCGCCAACATCCAATCGCATTTCAGGGCGAAGTAATCGAATGGAATGAATTTTAGAATCCAGTTCCATCAACCGATACCCCACGGCGCGTCTGGCCCGGCGACGTTCGTTTACGGTTGGGAATTCCTGCCGCCGAACAGCTCTCCGCCACAATAGCGACAGTGGTCCGACCGTCGGGTCGAAGCGGCCCTTAGAAAGCCTGGCAATGAGTTGGGATTTTTGCAGAACATCGAACAACTCCGGCGATACTGGTATCCATTGGCCGCTTCCTGCCGTTGCCGACAGCCGGTTGATTTCGGACCCGTCCAGATAATCGCTCATAATCTGGTTCAGTGAATCCATCCGGGCCGACACGGCGGCATTGGCACGTTGAGCGGTCAGGCTATCGGGCGCGTAGAAAATAACATTGAACTGCGTTCCCATCAGCCCACGGTGGAAGCTAAAGCGGCTTTGTGCCTGGCTAACAGTTGCCAGCAGCAAGCTCATAAAGCCGTAAAAAAGCCGTTTGTGAATCCACAAACGGCGGTATACGCCAGGTTGTCGTATCAAGCTATACCCCAGATAAATCACCGATACTTGCTTAAAGAATTCCGGCCTCCTTTTTTTCCACCTGCGCTACTTTGTTTCGCAAATACATATCGGCCAGAACTAATGCGGCCATCGCTTCCACAATGGGCACCGCACGGGGAACCACGCAGGGGTCGTGCCGTCCCTTGCCCGACACCGTAACGGGCTGGCCGTGAACATCTACACTATCCTGATCCTGCATGATGGTGGCAACGGGCTTAAAGGCCGTGCGGAAATAGATGTCTTCGCCATTGCTGATACCCCCCTGAATACCACCCGACTGGTTCGTTTTTGTTCGGACATTCCCATCGGCATCCGTATAAAATTCGTCGTTATGCTGCGAGCCATATAGTTCTGCTCCGGCAAAGCCGCTGCCATATTCAAATCCTTTTACGGCGTTGATACTCAGCATTGCTTTGCCTAACTCGGCATGAAGTTTATCGAAAACGGGTTCGCCCCAGCCAGGCGGAACACCCGTCACTACGCAGTCGACTATGCCCCCGATGGAATCGCCCCGCTTACGGGTTTCGTCGATGTACTGAAACATCTGTTCGGCGGTTTCAGGGTCGGGGCAGCGAACGGCGTTCTCTTCGGCAAGCGCCAGATTTAGTTCCTGATAAGGTTGCTGGAGTTTGAGCTTGCCCACCTGCGAAACATAGGCCTGAATTTGAACGCCTTGCTGCGCCAGCAATAATTTAGCAATGGCCCCGGCAGCAACACGAGCCGCCGTTTCGCGGGCCGATGACCTGCCACCTCCCCGATAATCGCGGGAGCCGTATTTGGTTTGGTAGGTGTAGTCGGCATGGGAGGGGCGGAATTGCCCGGCAATGTGGCCATAATCTTTGCTGCGCTGGTCGGTATTGCGGATAAGCAACGCAATGGGCGTCCCCTGTGTTTGTCCCTCAAACACACCCGAGAGCACCTCAAATTCGTCGGCCTCGCGCCGTTGGGTTGTAATGCGCGACTGACCGGGTTTTCGCCGGTCTAATTCGTGCTGAATAAACACAGCGTCGAACGGTAAACCGGCTGGACAACCGTCGATCACCACGCCGATACCCGGCCCGTGCGATTCACCAAAAGTAGAAAGTTTAAACAGGGTTCCGTATGTACTGCTCATCTTGGGTAATACTCGCTAAACCATCAGTTGTCTGGCACCAACGAGTCTGCTTTACTTCTTAAAAAAAATAACAACCATACCGATCAACATGACAACAATCAGCACATTGGCAATAGCCCGAATCAGGGTTGATGTGCTGATAGACTGGCGCGTACTATCCATTTTCTCAATACCGGCATAAATAGAATTTCTGCCCACCGTTACGGGCATCCCGTCAACGTTCGTGCTGGATTCTGTGCCCGAAAAAACGCCTTCGTTCACGCCTGTCGAGGAACCGGATCCAACCTGCAACATCACCTGGGGCCGGAGGGTATCATATCGTGCTGTTTGCGGGTCGAAATAAATCCATTGAAACCGATTTGACAAGGTAACCGGGCCATTTTGATGGGGTACAATGAAATACGTAAATGTTTTCCTTCCTGTCACGTCATTACCCGTGTGACTTAGGCTATGGCGTTCTTCGGGCGGAAACACGTCCATGTCCGTAGTCTCGCCGGGCAGTATGGGTGCTGGCAAGGTCGCAATGTTGCCAGTTCCAGTTACGGTGAAGGCATAGCGAACACTTTTCCCAGCTACGATATGCTGTCGTTCTAACCCCTCCTCCAGTCGAAACGTTCCGACCGGCACACGTCCCCGCATTGGGTGATTGGGCAGCGGCTTAACGACGATAGTAAGTGGTCTGCTACTGAAAACAACCGTTTCGGCCTGGGGTAATGGCGGGCCAATGACGGGCCGTGGCCGGGATAACTGAAGCGACACAGCGGGCAACCGCAGTGACTGATTCGACAGAGGGAAAAAGATGGATTGATAAAGTCGAAATTCACGAAATTTTTTCCCCCTGATAACCAGTTGAATGGGCTTTAATTCAGTGATAATGAGGTTTTCCTCCCATGAATTAGCCGGTCGAATTTTTTTGATGATGGCCTGTAACTGCTTGTCGAGTGCGGTAAAGTCCAGTGCGTAAGGATAATTATCAGCGATGAAAAAGGAGAGTGAAATACCCACACTCTCGCCAGTATAAATGGTTGGTTTTGAGGCACGAAGTGATAAAAACGCAGCGCCAGTAGGCACGATACCGACTGTGGCTGGGGTTATACCGGCTGTTGGAGTTGCTGAAGGCTGAACAAGCAGGACAGCGCCTTCTGAGCGCACCGTTTCTCCATTCGCATTGATCGTAAAGGGCGGTAGCCGAAAACGGCCCGGCATACGAGCCTGATAATTTTGTGTAATAACCTGATTAATAACTGTTTGTCCACCTATCTCGCTCTGGGTTACGCTGGCGGCTGCGCCTTTTTTAGTAAAGCCGGGTATATCGGGAAAGGCAATGGTGGGGCGGGTCTCACTGTTTGGAATGACAACCGAAATAGTGAAGGGCCGTTCAATAGGAAAAATAAGTTGCCCTAATTCAATAGATACAAGATTATCAGCTACTTGGCCAAAGCCGATGGATAAGTAGCAAAAAAATAATACAAAAGATTTGCGGAATATTCCAAACAACATTGTTATTTTGGGGCAACAAACTAGTAGGTTAACCGTTACGCTTAAAGTACCCGAACCAAGAACGAATCAGTCCACCTCTTTTGATATCCATAGGTTTCTTCAACCAAAAAATCACTCCCTATGCTCTCAATGCTTGAGTACATCAAAACCATCCTTCAGAAGGTAAGTTTTGATAGAGGTCTTTTTGAAAAAGAATTGGCCAAAGCTATTAAAATGCTCATTCCCAAAGAAGTAAAGCAACTTAAACGCTGGTGTTACGCTCAATTTGGTAAAATGTATCGTGTTGTGCTAAACCGTTGCTTTGCCCGGGTGCGGTTCACCTGACGAGGTTTTCTTACTTTTCTATACTCAGCAGGCCCCGACATCAAAAATCGGGGCTTTTATTTTGTCATTCCAACGCAACCGGGCGACCGGCTGCGTTGGAATGACAAAATTCTATCAAATTTACTAGCATTTCAGCCTCACGACGTCATCTTCGCCCGCATCTCTGGTATCTCGATATGCTGAAAGCCTGCAGCCTGCAAATGCTCTTTCCAAACAAGTTGTTTATCATATTCACCGTGAACGAGAAATACCGTTTTCACCTGGGCCGGGTCCTGGCAACTTAAAAAATTCAACATTTCGCGGTAATCGCCGTGGGCCGAAAATGAATCCATCGTAGCAACACGGGCAATAACGGGGTATTGTTCACCAAAAATCGTGACCTCTTTATCACCCCGCTTCAGCGCACCGCCCAAACTGCTTGGCGAAGCATAGCCTACCAGCAAAATAGTCGTATTGGGCTTCTGTATGTTGTTTTTTATATGGTGCTTAATGCGCCCGGCCTCGGCCATTCCCGACGCTGAAATGATGATGCAGGGTTCCTTACTGTCATTGATGGCCTTCGACTCATTTACATCGGTAATGTAATGCAGATTGGGAAAGTCGAACGCGTCGCCATCTTTTTTGATATAGGCCAGAATTTCGGGGTTAAAATCCTCCTCGTGGTCACGCATCACCTTCGTGGCCAGCACGGCCATCGGGCTGTCGATATAAACGGGCAGCCTCGGCAGGCGACCCTCACTCTCCAATTGGTCGAGGGCATAAATCAACTCCTGGGTGCGGTCGACGGCGAAGGCCGGGATGATAAGTTTACCCCGCCCCACAACGCAGGTTTGCTCAACAATGTCGAGCAGATGGGATTTCATGTCGGGCTCGCTTTCATGAAGCCGGTCGCCGTAGGTCGATTCGCAGATAATATAGTCGGCCTGCGGAAACGTATCGGGCGAGCGCAGAATTTTGTCGTTGGGCCGGCCAATGTCGCCACTGAAAAACAGCCGCTTTTCGGCGCCGTTTTCATGAATGGTCAAACTAACCGACGCGCTGCCCAGCAAATGGCCGGCATCGGTCAGTAAAGCCGTCACCTCATCGCAAATGACAAAGGGCTTACCATAGTCAACGAGCCGCATCTGGTCGAGCGCCTGTGCTACATCCTGTTCGTCGTAAAGGGCTTCGAGTTCAGCCTCTCCGCGTCGCTGCCGCCGTTCGTTCACGCGTTCAAGGTCGCGCTCCTGAATTCGGGCACTGTCCATGAGCATCACTTCGCAGAGGTCGATGGTGGATGCTGTCGTGTAAATTGGCCCGGTAAACCCTTGTTTCACCAACCGGGGAATCAGCCCGGCATGGTCAATATGGGCGTGTGAAAGAACCATGTAATCGACCTGGGCCGGGTCGAAGCCAAATTGCTGATTCAGCTCGTCGGTATTGATACCCTGAAAAAGGCCGCAATCAAGCAGAATCTGTTTGCCACCGGCGGTGGTGAGCAGGTGTTTGCTGCCCGTGACGGTGCGGGCCGCACCAAAAAATTGAATGGTCATGAGTTAAGAAGCTGTTCTCGATGAATCTGTGCGTTTCTTTGTTACGTATTAATCGCTCAACGGAATAAAACTGAGACGTGCAAATAAACAGAGGGTTTCGCAGAGTAATCGGGTTTAGGTGAAAATTTGGAAAACGATAGCGCAACGGCTGTTAAAATCGCGTTTACTGAAAACGATTATCGGAGCCATATTGATTTTTTTGGCGCTCGATTTGTTCTTTCCAATCCGCCCGAATGTTGCTTACTCAACCGTTATTACCGCCCGCGACGGCTCCATTCTGCACGCTTTTCTGAGCCGCGACGACAAGTGGCGGATGTATAGCGAATTGACCGAAATTACGCCTACACTCCGTGACGCTATTTTATTCAAGGAAGATAAATACTTTCGCTATCACCCCGGTTTCAACCCGGTGGCAATGCTGCGGGCGGCTGGCCGAAACCTGCTAAGCGGTCGGCGAACGTCGGGGGCCTCAACCATAACAATGCAAACGGTTCGCCTGCTCGAACCCCGCCAACGCACCTACAGGAATAAACTGCTCGAATTGTTCCGGGCCGTTCAATTGGAACTGCATTTTTCAAAAGATGAGATTCTGCAATTGTACCTAAACCTGATTCCTTATGGCGGCAACATTGAAGGGCTGAAATCTGCGTCGTTACTTTATTTCGGGAAACCGCCCACGTTGTTAAGCCTGGCCGAAATAACCACGCTGGCGATTATTCCAAACCGCCCATCGAGTCTGCGGCTCGGAACACATAACGCCTTAGTCGTGCAGGAGCGTAACCGCTGGCTGGCTCGCTTCCGGGTAGCTCACCGTTTCAACGAAGCGACGCTTACCGATGCCCTGAGTGAACCCCTGAACGCCTATCGACGGGCCGCTCCCCAACTGGCTCCGCATCTGGCACGCCGACTACTTGCCGAAAATCCGAATACACCAATTATTCGGTCGACCCTAAACCCGACCATACAAGCTACCGTTGAACGCTTAGTGCAACAATACGCCAATCGCATCCGGGCATACACTATTCACAATTCGGCGGTGCTGGTTGTGGATAATTATAAGCGGGAAGTGATGGCCTACGTTGGTTCGGCGGATTTTGGCAATGCCGTCGACGGCGGGCAGGTGGATGGCGTTCGGGCTGTGCGGTCGCCGGGCAGTGCGCTGAAGCCGTTGCTGTATGGGCTGGCCTTCGATGCGGGCATTATCACCCCAAAAACCAAACTGGCCGACGTGCCAACGAACTTCAGTGGCTACCAACCCGACAATTACGACCGTCGCTTCAATGGCCCCGTTACGGCGGAGTTCGCACTGGCTAATTCGCTCAATATTCCGGCGGTCGCCCTGTTAAAAGAAATCGGTACGCCCACCTTGATTTCGACACTGCAAAAAGCCGGATTTTCATCAATTAAGAAACAGGCAAAAGACTTAGGACTTTCGATGATTCTGGGCGGCTGTGGCGTTACCCTCGAAGAAATGACCCGGCTGTATGCCGGCCTGGCGAATGGTGGAAAATTGGAGCCATTGCGGTTTGTCAGTTCGCCTGGCGGAACGGTCAACCTGAAAGACAAACGGCTTCTCTCCCCCGAAGCCGCTTACCTCGTTACCAACACGCTCACCCAAATTACCCGCCCCGACTTGCCCAATAACTTCGATAACAGCTACCACCTGCCGCGTATTGCCTGGAAAACCGGCACCTCATACGGTCGGCGCGATGCCTGGAGCATTGGCTACAACCAACGTTACACGATTGGCGTATGGGTTGGAAATTTTTCGGGCGCGGGCGTGGCCGAACTCAGCGGAGCCAATACTGCCACCCCGTTGCTCTTTCAGCTTTTCAACACGCTGGATTATAATTCGCCAACAGGCTGGTTCCGAATACCAAAAACGGCTACTCAGCTATCATCCCGGCTTATTTGCCCCGAAACGGGCGACATTCCCGGCGAGTTTTGCACGAACCCGGTAACCGATTATTGCATCATGGGCGTATCCCGTTATCGTCGTTGCCAGCACCGAAAGGCCGTTTTTACGAACTCAGCCGGAACGCTGTCGTACTGTGCTCACTGCCGCCCCGACACGGGAACCATACGCCGGTCTTATCCGAATCTATCGCCCGAAGTGACGGCGTTTTATCAAAGTCGGCATCTGCCGGTCGAAACCATTCCTCCGCACAATCCGGCCTGCGAGCGCGTGTTCGGTACTTCAGCAGGCTCGGCTGGCCCCCAGATAACCAGCCCGAACAACGGCAGCGAGTATTTTATAAATCCGAAACAACCGGCTGAGCTGGAGTTAGCCTGTCAGGCTGCCAACGACGCTCAGACTGTTTTCTGGTATCTGAACGATAAACTCTATCGCCGGGTCAGGCCAACCGAAGGTATCTTTTTCAAACCCCGCCCCGGCGTGCTGAAAATCTCCTGCGCCGACGACAAGGGCCGCAGCAGCGATATTCGTATTGTTGTCAGGAATGAGTGATAGACTTTAGCTTACTACATACAAGTAAATTGTTTCATGAATGTAGTTGCATGTTAGCGAATCACTTTTATACATTTGTACCAGATTAGACGACATGTTAATCTGGCCTCTCCTCTCGATATTGCAACCTGCCTTTGGGCGCTGGTGAAGCAGGAAGGCGTAGGAACGGGCTTGCCGCAAATTTACTCTATTGATTTGCAGGGACGATATGCGGGGTCAGCCATCGTTTATCTAAAAAGTGAGGGCAAACGTGTTAGTAAAATCGTTAGCATTCAAACATAACCAGGGCTCGGGATAACTCCGATAGCCAAACAACCGATAAGTAAGTCATCGGTTAAAATATCAGCCCACTCAATAGTATTGAGTGGGCTTTTTCGTCTATATTCGATTCTTCTCCTATAACTCCATGAAAACGAGCTACTCTCGACTCCTTCTCCTTTTCTCGCTTCTGTCTTTTCTCCAGTTCCAATGCGCCCGGTTGCCATTCAACGATGTGTCGGTTGTGGGCCGCAATTTTGATGATGAAGTACAACAAACTCAGAACCTGACCTTTACGCTTAACAAAAACGTTGGCCCAGCAACCCAGTTTGATGAGTGGGATTCAACGCAGTATGTACGGTTCATCCCGGCGGTTCGGGGGCGCTTCAAATGGACGGCCCCCAATGAATTGGTCTTCTCGCCAACACGCGCCTTTGACCCGGCCACGGATTACCGCGCCGAACTGACCGACGATTTGCTCAAGCATTCGACCCAGAGAGACCTGAAAGTATCTGACAATGAAATCACGTTTCATACGCCTTACCTCCAGCTAATTAGCGCCGAAAACTGGTGGGCACGCTCACCGGAAACCGGGCAGCCCGTCGCCAAAACGCGCCTAAATTTTAACTATCCGGTTTCGTCGGCAGAGGTGGCCGCGAAGTTGTCCGTTGCCAGCGAAGATAAACCGTTAACGGTGCAAACCTCATCGTCTGATGCCCAAAACTCGGTGGCGCTCACCCTGACGAATGCCCCGGCAGTGAAAAATGAGCAACCGCTCACCGTAAAGGTAGACAAGGGCCTGAAAGTGCCAAAAACAGCTTTTGTTAGTAAAGAGGTCATCGAAGAAACCAGCACATTGCCCTCGCGCTACAAAATCGAAGTAGCCGACGTGCAAACGAGTTTCGAGAATAACCGGGGCATTGTACGCGTCATTACTACCCAGGAACTACAGCCAGGCAACCTTAGCCAGTTCTACACCATTCAGCCGCAGGCCGAAACAACGGCAGAACTAACCGAAAACGGCTTTGTGATTCGGGGCGATTTTAACGAGACCGACACGTATGTGCTTTCGCTTACCGATCAGATTCGGGGCGTGTTGAGTACGAAGCTGGACGAGCCGGTCTCGCGCGATTTGTTCTTCGGGAAAATGCCTGCCAGCATTCAGTTTGCAACCAAAAAAGCGCTCTATCTATCGGCAAAAGGAGCGCGAAATATTGGCCTGAACATTGTTAATGTGCCCAAAGTGCAGGTTAAAATCGCGAAGGTCTACGAAAACAATATCCTGAATTACCTCCGCTCAAACCGCTACGAAGAATACCGGGAAGACGCCAGTGGTGAATGGGGGCCATCGGGTGCGTTCAATTACAGCGACGATCAGGAAGGCAATCTGAGCGACATACTCGTTAACAAAACCGTTGAAACCAACGACCTGCCCAAAGTGCGGGGTGTTTCGGCACTGAATCTGGCCCTCCCCGACCAGAATAATACGTTCAGGGGCGTTTACCTCGTTTCGGTCGACTCAAAAGATGAAGCGTATTTGCAGGCCAGCCAGTTAGTATCAGTATCGGATATTGGCCTGGTCGCCCGACACACGAAAGATGAGGTGCTGGTTTGGGCTAACTCCATCCGCACCGCCGAACCCGTGCAGGGTGTTGAGATGACACTCGTCAGCAGCAACAACCAATCGGTCTACACCCTCAAAACCGACGCCACCGGCTTCGTAAAATTTGACAAAGTTGGCGAAAAGGCACCTGGCTTTACGATTGCCTTGCTTACCGCCCGAACGGAGAACGATTTTAATTTCCTTTCTCTGCCGGATACTGAAGTTGAAACGTCGCGCTTTGAGGTCGAAGGCAAACACGACAACGAATCTGGGTTCGATGCGTTTGTCTATGGCGACCGCGACATTTACCGACCTGGCGAAACGATTCATTTCAACACCGTTATCCGGTCGCAAACCTGGCAAAGCGTCGGGGAAATACCCGTGCTGATTCGGGTGTTAGCACCCAATGGGCGCGAGTTGCGAACGTTCCGAAAAACCACCAACGCCCAGGGAGCCGTAGCCACTGATGTGCCGCTCAATCCAGCCGCCGTAACAGGCAGCTATTCTATCGAAGTCCTCAATGCGAACAACGTACTGTTGACATCGCAGGCGGTAAGCGTGGAGGAGTTCGTTCCCGACCGGATAAAGGCAGATGTGGTGACCGACAGATCGAGTTATAAATCGGGCCAGACGATTACACTTTCGGCAACGGCCATGAATCTGTTCGGGCCACCCGCATCTGACCGGGCCTATGAAATGGAACTTCAACTTAAGCGGAAAGTCTTTGCGCCCAAAGGATTTGGTGACTATGACTTTACCATTCCAAACGGGCCGGCAGTTACTCCCGGCGACGATGCGGCACAAAAGGATGTTTTCCCGAAAGAACTCCGGCAGGGCCGCACAAACGCCAACGGCCAGGCTACCGAAAAATTCCCCATTTCGCCCCTTTACCAGGACATTGGCCTGCTCGAAGCTAAACTATTCGTGACCGTTTTTGATGAAAATGGCCGCCCCGTCAACCGACTCAGGCGCCTGGATGTGCTGACCCAGGAAACCTTTTTCGGGGTTCGACTACCCGACCGCTATGTAGCGACCAACGCGCCCATTGCCGCCGACCTGGTCGCTCTCGACCCAGCCGGAAATCCACGAACATCGGCGTCGGCTACAGTCGAAGTGGTGCGCTATGAGTATCAGACCGTTATCGAAAAGAACGAAGACCGGGTTAAGTACACGACGAAGCGACGCGAGAAGCAGGTGTATGCAAACAACCTCATTTTCAAGGGCGGAAAAGCCAATCCAGGCCGGGCTGCCTTCCGGTATGTGCCCACCGTTTCAGGAGAATACGAAATCCGGGTTCGGCGGCCCGGTGCAGGTAGCACGAGTTATACAGCAACCAGCTTTTACGCCTACGGCTATGGCAGCACATCGGCCTCGTCGTTTGAGGTAAGTCAGGAAGGCCAGGTGCTGATGACGCTCGATAAGCCAGCCTATCAAACGGGCGATAAAGCCAACATACTCTTTAAGGCCCCATTCGATGGGAAACTGCTCGTGACTGTCGAGCGGAATCGCGTACTGGAACAGCATTGGCTAACTACCAAAGACAAGTCGGCAGAATGGAGTTTTTCGGTCGGCAGTGAACACCTGCCCAACGTGTACGTTACGGCTACGCTCATTCGAGCCATCGACAAGACGAACCTGCCGCTAACGGTGGCGCATGGGTTTGCGCCCGTAGCGGTGCAGGACGATGACACGAACCTGCCTGTAACGATTACGGCGACGACCCAATCGCGCTCAAAAACCAAACAAACGATTCGAGTCAAAACGGCCAGCAATGCTCAGGTTACGGTGGCGGTTGTAGATGAGGGCATTCTGCAACTCAAGAACTTTAAAACGCCTGATCCCTACGGCTTTTTTTACCAGAAACGCGCGCTTGAGGTGGGCAGTCACGATTTGTATGCCTTACTCTATCCCGAACTTTCTCTCCAGTCGCGGTCGAGCGTTGGGGGCGATGGGTATGATTTGGAACGACGGGTAAATCCGCTCAGCAATGGCCGGGTCCGCTTAGTAGCCTTGTGGAGCGGCATTTTAGAAACAGGTTCTGATGGTGAAGCAGAGTTTTCAGTGGATGTCCCACAGTTTTCGGGCGATTTGCGGGTAATGGCCGTTGCCTACAAAGACAATGCGTTTGGGTCGGCCAATAGCAACATGAAAGTAGCTGACCCAATTGTAATCAGCACCGGCGTTCCCCGATTTCTGACCCCCGGCGATCAGGTCGAACTGCCTGTCAACCTGAGCAATACGACCAAAAAACCCGCTACTGTTACGGCCCGGTTAAGCTTAACCGGGCCGCTGGCAGTAGACAGTCTGAGCACGCAGAAACTCACCATTCAGCCTGGTCGCGAAAGCCGCACTATTTTCCGGATACTGGCCAGACAGGCCATTGGAGCCGGAGTTATCACGGTGACCGTCAACGGGCTTAATGAGACATTTACCGAAAAAACAGACGTAACGGTTCGTCCGGCGGCCTCGTTGCAGAAAACAACCCTGGCGGGAGCGGTGGCTGGTGGAAAAACGCAGATACTGCAATTGGCTTCTAACTTTCTACCCGGAACGGCGCGGGCAAGTGTAACACTGAGCCGATCGCCGGTGGCGCAGTATGGGCGTGAACTATCATATTTGCTGGGATACCCGCACGGCTGCATTGAGCAAACAATCTCAAAAGCGTTTCCGCAATTGTATTTTGCTGATTTAACGAAGCAATTATCAGCCAATACGTACTTCGTTCGGGCAGGCGACAGCGATCTGAACCCGGCTACCAACATTCGGCAGGCAGTGCAAACGATTGAAAGTCAGCAGACAGCAAATGGTGGCTTCACGATGTGGCCGGGTATGGCTGCCGTGTCCGGCAAATCAACTGTCGATGAGTGGGCGTCGGCCTATGCTGTTCATTTCCTGGCCGAAGCCCAGGAAGCAGGATATGAGGTTCGCGCGTCGGTACTGAGTTCGGCGATTGATTTTCTAACCACGTTCACAAATACGCCCGCTACCGAAAATGCGGTTGCATTCGATGAAGCAGGCGGCCGAACGGTCCGGAAAGTAGTTAGCCGAACGAGTATCTACGCGCTGTATACGTTGGCTGTTGCGGGCAAGCCGAATCGGTCGGCGATGAATTATTACAAGCAAAACGCCGGTCTGCTTACCTCCGACAGCCGTTATCTGCTGGCTTCGACGTTCTTCCGGGTTGGCGACACGCGCAGTTACGCGGCCCTGCTGCCTAAACGTTTCACGGATAATACCACCGGTCGGCAAACGGGCGGCAGTTATGCCTCGCCCCTGCGTAACCTGGCGCTGGTACTCGACGCATTAGTTGACACCGACCGCGACAATATTCAGATTCCGGCACTGGCCCGGCAGTTAGCAGCCGCGCTGAAGCAGTCGAACTATGTCAACACGCAGGAAGCCGCGTTCGCCTTTCTGGCGCTCGGCAAATTGGCTCGCCAAACGGCCAACAGTACCGCCACGGCTACGCTCACCGCAGGCGGCAAATCAATTGGTACGATGAGTGACGCACCTCTGAATTTGAAACGGGTACCAACGAACGCACCACTCAGCCTGAGCGCGAAAGGTTCGGGAAATGTTTATTATTTCGCCCAGAGTGAAGGGATTCCTGCGAGTGGAAAAATCGCCGAAGAGGATAATGGCCTGCGGGTGCGCCGGGAATACCTGAATCGGGAAGGGCAGCCAATGGGCGACATCCGGCAGAATGACCTGGTCGTTGTACGTGTTACGCTCCTTAGTACCAACGGCCTGAACGTAGAGAACGTGGTGGTAACGGACCTGCTTCCGGCTGGCCTGGAAGTTGAGAACCCACGCCTGACTGAACCGCGCGACATGCCCTGGATTAAAAACCCAGCGAGTCCCGACCATTTCGACCTGCGCGACGACCGGATTAATTTCTACACCACAGCGACGGAGGCCGAACGGACGTTCTATTACTTAGCGCGGGCCGTCTCGAAAGGTCGCTTTGTGGTTGGCCCAGTTTCGGCAGACGCCATGTATAATGGCGAGTACCGGAGTTACAACGGAGCGGGAACGGTTACGATTCGATAAAGCAAACCGGCTTTATGTGACCATTATCTTGTTCTGTAGCAATTGTTTAGACAAATGCCAACATTTGCTTTACATCATTAGTTATTCAGAGTAAACCTGATCAGCTACGGTTTATAGCCTGTTTCTGTCGATATTCTTAGTATAAATACAACGTTATGAAAAGGAAAATATGGGTGGTAAGTGCCTTTCTGGCCGCCACGGTTAGTTTATCGTCCTGCGCTTCGGTTGAGGGTTGGCTTTATGGCGGCTCAAAAAACAGCCGTGAGGACATCGTACAGCGCGACCGCACCAGTAACTCCCGCGACAGCCGGAACTCACGAAATCGCACCACCGGCAGCGACGACGAAGGTGGTTTATTCAGCCGCCGAAATCGCGATGACGACCAAATGGGCCGTAATGATTCGCGGGGCGGGTCAACTGGTTCGTATCGGAATCCCTACAGTAATTCGTATCGCTCATTGGATGACCGGGATGACCAACCAAACCGCTTATCGGGCAGCGACTCGTATAACAATCGGTACAATAGCCGGCGGAATGATGACCGGGATTCTTACAGCAGCCGCTCCGGTGATTCCCGATATGATGACTCAAATGACCGGTCTTCTAGAAGTCGGAATTCGAATAATGACCGGTATAACGACAGATCGTATGACAGCCGCAATTCATCTAATGACCGCAACGATAGCCGCGATTCCTACAATAGCCGGTCTGACAATGATCGGTATAGTGATCGGAACGATAATCGGACTAATGATCGCCGGTATGATGACCGTAGTTCATCCAATGACCGATACGACAGCCGCCGGAACGATGATCAGATGAGTTCGAACCGGGATAGCCGCCAGAGTGATGATCGGAATGACCGCTACGACGACCGGCGTACTTCGGACCGGCAGTATGATGATCGCGATAATCGTAACATGAATGGCAATCGCCGTTCGGATGACCGGATGAGTTCGGACCGGGATGTGCGTCAAAGTGATCGCCAAAGCATGAATCGGGACGACCGGGATGCGAACGCCACTTATCGGAGCAACCGGAATGATGATCGTCGGAATGGCGATTCCATGACGAATCAGGATAGCCGCCAGAATGATGACCGTAATCAGGACAATCGCGACAGCCGAAGCAATCAGGATAACCGGGATGCTATGAGCAATCGGGATAATCGCCAAAGCGACCGGACGGATAGCCAATCGGACAACCGCTCATCAGACCGCGACCGGCGCGACCTGACCGACCGTATATCGGAGCAGATGGATAAGGTTGACAAACAGCTTGATGAAGCCAAAGCGGAGGTCAAAGACGAAAGCCGCAAAGATCGCAAAAAACGGGAAGATCGGGTTAAAGACCTCGAAGACAAACGCCGTCAATTAGCGGACTCGTATTATAAAGTTCAGCGGTCGAAGTCGGATGAGTTCGATAAAGTCAAAAAAGAAACCAACAAACTCGTTGACGACATCGGCGATTCTATCGACAATGCGATGAATAAAGTAAAGGATGACAAAAAGTAGACAGGTATTCAGCAAAAAATGGGAGCGGATTCATGAATCCGCTCCCATTTTTTATTAGCGGGCATCCAGAAGTTGTCTTATTCCAAATTGAGTTCATAGTAACTTTGCGCGATGGCATTGATAAAATCAGTTCGGGGAATTATGCCCCAATTTGGCGAGAACTGCTGGTTTGCGGAGAACGCAACCCTTGTTGGTGAGGTCAGTATGGGCCGCGATTGTACGGTTTGGTTCAACGCCGTTGTGCGGGGCGATGTTAACGCCATTACCATCGGCGACCGCACCAATATTCAGGACGGAGCCATAATCCACTGCACCTATCAGCGGTTTAAAACGACCATTGGCAGTTATGTTTCCATTGCCCATAATGCCGTTGTTCACGGTTGCACACTGGAGGATGATGTGTTGATTGGCATGGGTGCTATTGTTATGGATGGAGCCGTTGTTGGGGCGGGCAGCATCATTGCCGCCGGAGCCATTGTTACCCAGCACACCCTTGTACCGCCTGGCTCCATTTATGCAGGCAATCCGGCGCGGCTACTGAAAGCTGTTTCGCCTGAACAGACCGAGATTTTCAGGCGAACGGCCAATAACTACGTGATGTATGCCGAGTGGTTTAAGGAATAAGCCATGGATGACGTTCTCATTTACCTTCGCTTAGGCTTCGACCACATCACCGACCCCGGCGGTTATGACCACATTCTGTTTATCATAGCCCTCTGTGCCGTGTACACGGTTCAGCAATGGCGGCAAGTGCTTATGCTGATTACGGCTTTCACCATCGGGCACTCCATTACACTGGCTCTGGCAACACTACAGCTTATCCACGTTGATACCAAGCTGATCGAATTACTGATTCCCATTACCATTCTGGTTACGGCTGGTACCAACTTCTTCTATGAGGAACCTAACCCGCGCAACGGGCACGCCATTCAGCGACCGAATCGCTCCTGGCGCTATGGGCTTGCCCTTTTGTTCGGGCTGATCCACGGTATGGGATTTTCTACTTATCTGCGGAGTCTGTTAGGGCGAAAGGCCAGCATTGCAGGACCGCTACTGGCCTTTAATAGTGGTCTGGAGCTTGGACAGTTGGTTATTGTTGGGCTTGTATTGGCCGTATCTTTCGTGTCGCTCGGCCTGCTGCGAAGTAGTCGACTACGCTGGACGCTGATTATATCGGGTATTGTAGCGGGCATGGCTCTGTCGCTTATTATCAGCAATGAGTACTTTACAAAGTGAGGCAATTGTTTCGCGGCTAAGACGGGGTTAGCGTTTTGGGGCAGATAAAACATACCCTTAAATTAGCGCTAAGGCTTTATATTCACCTAAAAACGTGTTCTATTCGTTTGCCTGAATTTATACCAGGATCTGTATCCGTCAGACAGTTAGGGATCATCATGGGATAGTAGCCTAACTCCTGTCCCCTATGCGATAACTATTCCATAACCAGAACGTTTACACTTAAAAGGCTTTTTCTACCAGTCCAGAACAGAAATCGGTTCAGGGTCTTTGCGTATTTTTACACTTCTTTATCAACAACTATTCTTATCCAATGCGAAAGATAATTTTGCAAATATTGAGTTTTGCCATATCGGCAGGCTCTATTGAGGCACAGACGCCGACCCCGCCCACCCAAAATGCCAACACGCGCTTTGAGCAGCTTGGGCCAATGTTACCTACGCCCAACACATTCCGCACGGCGGCTGGCGCACCCGGAAAAGATTATTTCCAGAACCGAGCCGATTACGACATCAAGGTTGAGTTGGACGACGCCAATCAGAAGATAACCGGAACGGAAACCGTCACCTATTATAACAACTCAACCGACGCACTACCCTATATCTGGCTGCAACTTGATCAGAATCATTTAAAGGAAAATTCAATAGGCTCATTAACAGAAAACAGTCAGATAAATACGCAGGGGGCAAGTTTCAATCAACTTCAAACCTTTAATTCACCTGACAAGGTAAAATTAGACCCTAAGAAACAATACGGGTATAAGATTACCGCCGTTAAGGATGCCAAATCAGGTACAGCCCTGAAGTACACTGTCAACCAGACCATGATGCGGATTGACCTGCCAGCGGCCCTAAAGCCCGGCGGCAATTATTCGTTCAACGTAGACTGGAATTACTTTATTACTGAATATTATGGCCGCAGTGGGATGGAGTTCTTCGCAAAAGACGGCAACTATAATTACTTCATTGCCCACTGGTTCCCGCGTTTATGTGCTTATAACGACGTTAACGGCTGGCAGAACAAGCAATTTCTGGGACAGGGCGAATTCACGCTTATTTTCGGCAACTACAAAGTAGCCATCACCGTTCCCAACGATCATATTGTGGGGGCTACCGGCGAATGTCAGAACTACAGGCAAGTCTTGACGCCTACGCAGCAGAAGCGCATGGCGCAGGCTTCTACCTCGAAAACACCGGTCGTTATTGTTACGCAGGCCGAAGCTGTGGCCGCCGAGAAAGCGAAACCCGCTGATGCGAAGGGGAAGAAAACCTGGGTGTACACGGCTCAGAATGTGCGGGATTTCGCCTTTGCCAGCAGCCGCAAGTTTATCTGGGATGCCATGCAGACCGATGTGTATGGCGATGGCCACAAAATCTGGAGCATGTCGTTTTATTCCAAAGAGGGCAACCCACTTTGGGGTCAGTATTCCACCCGCGCCGTTGAGCACACGCTGAAATCGTATGGTAACCGCACCATCAAATACCCCTATCCAGTGGCTATTTCGTGCCATTCAATCCCTGGCGGGGGCATGGAATACCCAATGATTTCGTTTAACGGTGGTCGACCCGAAGCCGATGGCACCTATTCAGAACAAACGAAAGCCGGTATGATTGGCGTCATTATCCACGAAGTTGGTCACAATTTCTTTCCCATGATTGTTAACTCCGACGAGCGGCAGTGGACCTGGATGGATGAGGGCCTGAATACCTTTTGTCAATATCTGGCAGAGAAGGAATGGGACTATAATTTCCCAACCCGGCGTGGCGAGCCAAATCAGATTGTGGACTACATGAAGTCCGATAAATCAGTACTGTCACCCATCATGACATCTTCCGACAACGTGATCAGCCTCGGACCGAATGCCTACGCCAAACCTGCTACGGCGCTCAACATTCTGCGCGAGACGGTGATGGGTCGGGAACTATTCGACTATGCCTTCAAAGAATATGCCCGTCGGTGGGCGTTCAAAAGCCCTGAACCGGCCGACTTTTTCCGCACGCTGGAAGATGCATCCGGCGTTGACCTCGACTGGTTCTGGAAAGGCTGGTTTTTTGGAGTAGAACCCGTCGACCAGGATTTAGCCGAAGTAAACTGGTATCAGGTCAATTCGGGCGACCCCGAAATAACCAAAGCGAGCGCCCGTGCAGAAGCCAAACGCCGGGCTGGTACGATTAGCAAACAACGCGATGGAGCTACCCAGGCTGAAACCGTTGTTGCCAAAGATTCGACCATGAAGGATTTCTACAATAGCTACGACCCGTATACGGTGACTGATGCCGATCGCAAAAAGTACCAGGACACGCTGGCAACACTGACCGAAGACGAACGCAACATCATTAAAACCTACAGCGGCACTAATTTTTATACCTTATCGCTCAAGAACAAAGGGGGTCTGCCGATGCCGGTCATCATTCGGATGCAATTTGAGGACGGTACAGATTCGGTCGCCCGGTTTCCCGCCGAAATCTGGCGATTTAACGATGTGTCAATCAGGAAAGTGATTGTTACCACTAAGAAAGTAACGCAGTGGACGCTTGACCCCTATCAGGAAATTGCTGACATTGATACCGGGAATAATTCGTTCCCACGGGTGGCCCAGCCGACCCGTTTTCAGTTGTTCAAGCAGCGGAGAGCTACCACCGCAAATCCTATGCAACAGCAGAGCAAACAACCTCCGGCTATGCAGGGAAGCGGCAAGAATTGATGCCTTGCACCGGCCCAGGTGTAAACCCAGTTGCTGATACATTAGATCCGACTTCAGGCGAATCCGGCTAAACCCAAAAACCGTCTTTAACCTACTATATAGGTTGAAGACGGTTTTTTTGTGATATTACTGGCTGGAACTAACTACTCGTCTTCGATCAATGAAAACCACTGCCACATTTCTTTTGCTTTTACTTCTGCTCGGACTTACTGGCAGGCTGGGTGTATTGGCCCAGGCCCCAACGCCACGGCCTACTCAGCCCACATCGCCCACCATGACACTTCCGGCGTCGGCCACGGCTACTCCACCCGCTGTGACTACGGTAGTGGCCGCACCTAAAGTGCCCATAAAGCCTTACCGAGACGTGATTACGTCCGCTGCCCAAACCAGCCGGGGCTTGTTTACAGCCCATCGGGTCGACGACAAATATTATCTCGAAATTCCTGATACCTTGCTGGGACGCGAGTTCATGGCCATTACGCGCATTGCCAAAGCGGCTACCGGGGCGGGATATGGTGGCGAACTGGCCAACCGGCAGGTGTTGCGTTGGGAGCGCGGGCCTGACAAGCGGCTTTTGTTACGCGTCGTGAGTTATATTAACGTTGGCAACGATACGCTGCCCATTTCGCAGGCCGTTCGCAATTCCAACGTCGAGCCAATTGCTGCGGCATTTGACCTGCGGGCGGTTCGTAAAGACAGCGTATCGGCATCGGTCATTGAGGTAACCGACTTCTTTAAGGGCGATAACCAGGTCGTGTCCATCAATCCGATCACCAAATACCGGTATCGGCTGACAGCGTTGGCCCCGGAGCGGTCGTTTGTGCAGCGCATTCGCTCCTATCCCATCAATACAGAAGTGATGGTGACGAAAACATTCACAGTGAACACAACGCCGGTTGTTCCTTCGCCGGTGCCATCGCCCTTGCCCACCGTAGCGCTGCCCGTAGGCACTGAGGCTGGAGCGGTAACCATGGAAATCAATACGTCGATGATCCTGCTGCCCCGCACCCCCATGCGAAAACGATTTTTCGACAGTCGGGTGGGTTATTTCGCGAACAGCTACACGGTCTATGATGACGCTTCGCAACGAACCGAGGATCAGACCTTTGCCGTGCGCTGGCGGCTGGAACCGAAAAATGCCGCCGATGCCCAGCGACAAAAAGCAGGCGAAGCCATTGAACCCCGCAAGCCAATTGCCTTCTACATCGACCCGGCAACGCCCCTCAAGTGGCGGAAATTCCTGAAGTTGGGCGTTGCCGACTGGCAGGCAGCCTTTGAAAAAGCAGGCTGGAAAAACGCAATTATGGCCAAAGACTGGGACAGTAAAGACACAACCCTGAGTCTCGAAGATGCCCGGTACTCGGTTATTCGCTATTTCGCATCCGATATTGAGAATGCCTACGGACCAAACGTACACGATCCGCGCTCAGGCGAAATTATTGAGAGCCACATTGGCTGGTATCATAACGTCATGAATCTTTTGCGGAAATGGTACATGGTGCAGGGGGGAGCCGTCGATGCCCGCTCGCGTAAGCCCAGGTTCGATGATGAACTGATGGGGCAGTTGGTGCGGTTTGTCTCGTCGCACGAAGTGGGTCATACCCTGGGCCTGCGGCATAACTTTGGGTCGAGCCACGCAACACCCGTTGAAAAGTTACGCAATAAAGAGTATATCAGCCAGTATGGTCATACGGCTTCCATCATGGATTATGCCCGTTTTAACTACGTAGCTCAGCCTGAAGACAGCATCCGGGATCTCTTTCCACGCATTGGGACCTATGATATGTGGGCGATAGAATGGGGCTATAAGCCGATTTATGACACCCCAACGCCCGAAGCGGATAAAAAGATCCTGAATAACTGGGTGAAAAAACACGCTGATGACTCCCGCTACTGGTTCGGCACTGAAACGAACCCGCTCGATCCACGTTCGCAAAGCGAAGACCTCGGCGACAATGCCATGATTGCCAGTACCTACGGCATTAAAAACCTAAAACGTATTTTACCCAACCTGCCCCAGTGGACGCGGGAAGAAGCGGAAGATTATGATAAGCTACGGGAAATGTATGGCGAAGTGACAGCACAATTCCGGCGATATATGGGCCACGTGACCAAATACGTCGGCGGTGTTTACGAAACGCCCCGCACCTACGACCAAACGGGGGTTGTGTATGAACCCGCGCCCCACGCCCTGCAAAAAAGTGCCATGACCTTTCTGAATCAGCAGTTGTTTCAAACGCCGAAATGGCTCCTGGATGCCAAAATCATGCAACTCGTGCGCCCGGATCAGGGCGTTGATAACCTGCGTACCTTGCAGGAAACGACCCTGAATAGCCTCATGGACGTAGGAAGGCTTACACGGTTGATCGAAAACAGCAGCCGTTCCACGAAGGCCTACAGCCTGGACGAGTTTATGACGGACCTGCAGTCTGGCATCTGGCGCGAACTGAAAGCCGGGCATTCCATTGATATCTATCGCCGGAATCTGCAAAAGGTACACGCGGAGAAATTAATGTCAATGCTTACCCCATCACCAACACCGCCCCCGGCTGCCGGTTTCAGTGGTAACGGTTTTCGGTATAATGCCGGTCCCATCACCGATATTCGTAAATCCGATATTATGTCGGAGGTACGGGCGCAGTTAGTTAACCTTCAACGAAGCATCAGGACCGCCCTGCCCCGGCAAACCGATAAGATGAGCCGCTACCACCTGAGCGACGTATTAGCCCGGATTACAACTGCATTAGACCCTAAACGGGGGTAAAAAATCATTTTTCCGTTCGACCCTTTGACAATTAGGCACACTTTGCTACTTTTACATTCTGAATCATTCGGGATGTAGCGCAGTCCGGTAGCGTGCTTGCATGGGGTGCAAGAGGTCGTGGGTTCGAATCCCGCCTTCCCGACTAAAGCCGACTCAATCGAGTCGGCTTTATTTGTTTCGAACAAACCAATGTAGTGCCCCTTGCCCCATAAAGTCTGGAGACGTAGCATTCGGCGACTTTACTGATCGTCTCCCAATAGTCTCAAAATCTTTTGCTTTTCAGCCAGTAAAGCGACTGCCTTGACCTCCTGCTTCCTTCATGGGCATGCTATTCACTTCTCTTTCTTAGCCAATTTCTGAGGACCTTATGGAAAAAAGCCTTCTGATGCATCTAAAGGAAAAGCCGCTACAGGAGTTTCGGTAGGTATGGATTAATAATCTTAACAATTATTTTATGAACTACGAGCCACCTTAGTTACACATAGCGATTGAGTTGCCTGGATAGGGTTTTCTCTACGGTCCCTGAGAGACAAGGATTTAGACTGACTTTATGCTTTTGAATTGATCAGCAGATGAAGCCAGATATATCCAACTATTTATTGCTGGATTACAATAAAAGTGAAACATTTGACATGTAACATTGTATGGTTTTAATCAGAAAATCATATTTTTGTGGAGGTTTGAACGCATTTTTATTAAATTTTTAAACGGACAAACCGAAAGAGTCTAAATTTTTCACTTTTTTTACCGGGTAAACCAAATTTTAATTTTAACCCTACAGTCCAGTTCCAATGAAAACACAAACTCCCTCTCCAGCACCTGCCAAAGCATCGGCACCGAAGAAGAAGTCAGGCGGTCTTAATCCGGTATTCATTATTCCGATTCTGTTCATCATTGCCGAGTTGACATTCCATTTAGTGTTTGGCGATGGTAGTCACTTCCAGGACGGTGACCACGACAAATTGCCTTTGCCCGGTGATTATTTCGGCACTGTTTACGCAGGCGGCTTTATTGTGCCTATTCTCTTTACCTGCTTCTTGTGCGTACTGGTATTTTCTATTGAGCGATTCATTACCATTGGCCGGGCCAATGGCTCAGGCTCAATTGATGACTTTGTTCGGAAGATCAAAGGCCAGCTTGACCGCAATGAAGTAGCGGCTGCGATTCAGGAATGCGACCGTCAGAAAGGTTCGATTGGCAACGTTGTAAAAACGGCTCTGGTAAAATACCAGCAATTGGCTTCTGACACACAGTTGGATAAAGAACAGAAACTGGTAGCCCTGCAGAAAGAAGTGGAAGAAGCAACGACACTCGAACTGCCGATGCTGGAAAAGAACCTGACCATCATTGCAACGCTGGCTTCGGTTTCTACCCTGATTGCCCTGCTTGGTACAGTACTTGGTATGATCCGGGCTTTCGCAGCTATGGGTGCCACGGGTCAGCCAGATACAGGCGCTCTTTCAACTGGTATTTCTGAGGCCCTTGTCAACACGGCTATCGGTATTGGTACAGCCGCTATTGCGACCATCATGTATAGCTACTTCACCAGTCGGATTGACACGCTGACGTATAATATCGACGAAATCGGCCTGAGCATTCAGCAGAACTTTGCGGCTCACTATTAGTCGAGATGGTTTAGTTGATGTAATTAACCCACCTGTTCGGGGGTATTCTCCCGGACAGGTTGAAACAAAATAACTCATGCCAGCAGTTAAAGTAAAACGCTCCAGTTCTACGGTGGATATGACCGCTATGTGCGACGTTGCGTTTCTGTTGTTGACGTTCTTTATCCTGACGGCTCAGTTCCGGTCGCAGGATGCCGCCAGCATCGAAACGCCCTCGTCCATTTCCGGAATCAAAGTCCCAGATAGCGACATTATGACCATTGGGCTTGGCCGGGATGGCAAAGTGTATTTCGGTATCGACAATGCACAAAACCGCATTGCCATGCTAGATAACGTTGCTGCCGCAAAGGGGCTTACATTCTCGAACACCGAAAAGAAAGAATTTTCGCTGATGTCGAATTTTGGGTTACCTATAAATCAGTTGAAAGCTTATCTGAATTTACCCAAAGAGCAGCAGGCCAAGGTAAAACAGCCAGGTATTCCAACCGATTCTACCGGTGCTGCCCCTACAAATGAACTGAAAGAATGGGTTTACAACGCCCGAAAGGCTAACAACGGTTTACGAATTGCGTTGAAAGGCGATAACCTCGCTAAATTTCCCGAATTCAAGAACGTGTTAGCTACGCTACAGGCCCAGAATATCAACAAATTCAACCTGATTACGGGTACAGAAGCCCCTCCAGCCGGTTGGAAAGCGGATTAAGGGTCCGAGTGAGTGCAACTGAATTTGATTTTTCACCATGCAAATCTGTTAGGAAACTATGTCAGAAATTAATACCGGTGGTGGTGGTGGTAAGCACGATGGTGGTAAGGTACGGTCCAAGAAAGCGTCAACTCGGGTGGATATGACTCCCATGGTTGACTTGGGATTTCTGCTGATTACCTTCTTCATCCTGGCCACTACCCTGAGCAAACCCTCTGCGATGACGCTCAACGTGCCGGATAAAACAATAAAGGAAGAGACGGAGCCGATCAAGGCGTCCAACGTAATGACGGTTTTTCTGGGGAAAGACAACAAGGCGCATTACATATTTGGTAAAGCTGCCAACGAAGACCCCGAAGTAAAAACTATTGGCTACGGCTACGAGTTTCGGCAGGCACTTCAGGAGAATGCCAAAAAAGTAGGTGGCGAGAAGTTTGTGGTAGTTATCAAGCCTACTAAACAATCGACCTATAAAAATATGGTTGATGTACTGGATGAGATGGCGATTACAAAGCTCAAACGCTACGCTCTTGTAGACCAGTTAACCCCGGACGAGAAAAAGCTTCTTAAGGACAAAGCAAAATTAGATACATAACACCATGGCAGAATTAGACTCCAAGGCGACGCTCGATGATATCGTGTTTGCCAACCGGAACCAGTCGTATGGTGCGTATGATTTGCGGAAGACGTACCCGAGGACAGCAACGCGAGCCCTGATTATTGGGGGCATCCTATTTACACTGGCTGTACTTACGCCCAACATTATAACCGCTCTAACGCCGGAAGAGAAAGAGGTTTCTATGACGGAGGTGGACTTAATGAAACTCCCACCACCGCCAATTGACCCGAACGAACCGCCACCACCGCCACCACCACCAGTCGAAATGCCGAAGGTGAACACGGTGAAATTCCTACCTCCCGAAGTAAAACCGGATGAGGAAGTACCCGAGGAAACCCCACCGCCAGCTGTTGAAGAACTGAAGGAAGCCGTTGCTGCTGAAAAAACGCAGGAAGGTGACCCGAATGCTGAAGAGGTGATTGCTGCCCCCGAAGCGACAGCCGCTCCAACTAAGGCAGAGGTTGCCGTTGAAGCTGCCCCAAAAGAAGATGAAATCTTTACGGTGGTAGAACAGCAACCCGAGTTTACGGGTGGTATGGCTGCGCTGGGTCAGTACTTACAGAAAAACCTTCGGTATCCGGCTGCAGCTCAGCGAGCTAACATATCGGGCCGGGTGTTTGTTAGCTTCGTAGTCAACACCGATGGCAGTATTCAGGACGTTCAGGTACTGAAAGGGCTTGGCTTTGGAACAGACGAAGAAGCACAACGCGTGGTAAAAAGCATGCCGAAGTGGCGGCCCGGTAAACAGTCGGGGCGTCCGGTTCGGGTAAAATTCAACCTGCCGATCAATTTCACGCTGGAATAACTCGTTTATGCGCGAACGAAATCGAGGTTCAGCGCGGCTAACGCTGTATATTTCAGCAATGGCTGCGCTGGCATACCTGGGAGGAGGCATCGCACTGATTGCCTCCTCTCAGTCTTTTGGGATGTTGCCGGAACCAGGGCTGCTTCGCTATAGTATGGGCACACTTCTGGTTATCTATGGCGCGTTTAGAGCTTATCGTGCTTATCAACGTTTTCAGGAAAATGACTAATCAACTCTTAGCAATACTAGCTTTGGCAACTGGCCTGATGGGATGCGGTTCAAATAAACCGCCGTTAGACAATCCATCGCAGGGCGAGATTGTTATTGCTGCCGACGAGTCATTTCAGCCTTTAGTGACCCAATTAACATCGGCCTATTCGGGTATTTACCCTAATACTCACTTTAAGGTCGTTTTTAAACCTGAGCAGGAAGCTATCAACATGATGCTCCATGATAGCGCCCGCCTGGTGTTTAGCACCCGCCTGTTGAAGCCAAACGAACGGGCTGTATTAGACAAGCGGAAAATAAAAGGAGCTACCGAAAGAATTGCAACAGATGGCGTAGCTCTCATTATCAACAAGGCCAATACGGATAGTCTGATTACTAAAAATGAGTTAAGCCGCATTTTCGGCGGACAACTGAAAGACTGGTCGGAGTTGCAGGGGGGAAATCAAAAAGGCCCTATAACGTTGGTATTTGATAATAACAATTCGAGCAATCTGGAGTTTGTCTTAAACACGTTCAATGTGAAAGATGTCCGAAAGCTACGCATCTTCACAACACGTTCAAACCGGGAGGTAATCGACTTTGTTCGCAAAAACCCGTCGACTATGGGGTTCATTGGCGTTAACTGGATAAGCGATAGCGATGAACCTCTTTCGGTTGAGCTGGCTCGCGATTTACGGGTGATGGGCGTTTCGGATAAGCTGAAGCCAATAAAACGGGATGATTACTTCCAGCCGTTTCAGGAAGATTTAGGTATGCAACGCTATCCCTTACGGCGACCGGTGTATATAGTAAGCCGGGAGACCCATCCAGGGCTGGGCGGAGGCCTGATTAATTATATAGTCCGGGATGCCGGTTCCCTAATTATACGAAAATTGGGCCTTTGGCCCCGTATACCATATGATCGGGTAATCAATATCACGAAATAAGGAAGTTTTTTTGGTTTGACCGCAATTTTTTAGTTTTGTCAAATGTTTAATTAGCACTAACCTTTTATTCATTTCCAACTTGAAATACATGATGAACAACCAAAAACAGTCGCTATTGACCATTCTGTTCGTTGGGGCGACTATGTCTGCTCCGTTGATAGCACAGGATGTAGCAATGGCCATGAAGGACATAGAGGCTGAGCGATACAATAAAGCTGGACAGACTCTTACACAGTTGTCTACCAGCGCGCCAACGGCCGACAATCAGTTTTACCTCGGTTACTATTATCTCCGAAGCGGTCAGGTAGACAAGGCGAAAGCGGCCTTTGAAAAAGGGGCAGCCGCTGACCCTAAAAATCAACTGAACAACATAGGACTTGCTGGAGTTGCTCTGGCAAAGAACGACGGGGCCAGGGCAAAATCATTGATTGACAACGCCGTGGCAGAGACAAAAGGCAAAAACCAGGATGTCCTGATTCGGGCCGCTGAGATGTATACACTCTCCGACCAGCCAAAGCAAAGCGATCCGGCTTCAGCCCTCGCGTTGTTGACTACGGCTACCGAAAAGGATAAGAAGAAGGAGAAGACTGCCGACATCGAAATGCTGATGGGTGACGCCTATTTTCTGAAAAATGATGGTGGTAATGCCATTACAAAGTACGAAAATGCATTGGCGGTAAGCCCAAACCTGGCAGAAGCTAATTATAAGATTGGTCGGTTGTATCTGCGGGGAAAAAACTACACCAAAGCGCAGGAATTCTTCAAACTTGCTATCCAGAACGATCCGGAATTTGCCCCAACGTATAGGGCTTATGCGGATGCCCTGGCGAATTCAAGAGCGTATAAGTCTGCCGCTCAGAATTATGAACTATACATTCAGAAGAGTGGCACCACAGACCCTGAGTTATTACTCGATGTTGCTCGCTATAAGTTTTTGGCGCAGGACTACCAGGGAGCTATTTCGTATCTCGATCAATTAAAGGGCAAGATCAACAACCCAATTATTGACCGGATGTATGGCTGGGCTTATACGGCTTTAAACAAAAACACCGAAGCCGTTGAATCGCTGAACAAGTTTATTTCAACAGCGCCCCAGAAGGTCATCTACGACGACTACAAATATCTGGGTCGTGCCTATAGTCAGTTGGGAACTCCCGAAGGTGACTCGCTTAGCGTCTTTAATTTGGAGAAGGCAGCTCCTTTGGATACAACCGAAAACTTGTATCGTGAAATTGGCGAGAATTATTACAAAGCTAAACGGTATGATAAAGCGGCTGATTATTATTCAAAATCAATTGCTAATGTGACTGATAAGAAGCCTCAGAATAATGATTACCTCTGGTTGGGGTTAGCCAGTTATCAATATGCACCACGTGTTGGCCGCGATAGCTCAGCTACACCCATGGATACAGCGCAAGTTCGGCAGATGAAGCAACGGTATTACCTGCGCGCTGATTCAGCTTTTGCCCAAATGGCGCAGAAGATAGAATCAATTCCAGGAAAGACTTATCCGTTGGCCTACTACTATCGGGCGCAGGCAACCTACTTTGCTTACCCCCGTGAGCAGGCATTGGCCAGTGGTGCGGCAGTGCCACTGTATGAGAAATTTATTGAGCAAGCCTTAGCTCCACAGTCAGACTCAACTCAGAAAGTAGATTACACAAAATACCTGATAACCTCCTATAAGGCTTTAGCTGGCTTCAACTTAGCCAAAAAAGACGATGCCAAGGCGAAGGAATATTTTAATAAGGTATTGGAAATTGATCCGAATGATGCGGATGTCAAACGGGCACTGGAAGGGCCAAAAGCACCCCCCACGTCAACAAAACCAGCTGCTAAACCAGCCCCCAAAGCTCCTGTTAAAAAGAAAGTAGCTAAGTGAACACAGAGCGAATAAACTGAATTCTGAAAAGCGCAGGTGCGGTACCTGCGCTTTTTTATTGTTAAATGTGAATAAAATAAGTGACTATCAGGGAATACCGCTATTATTTTCCGCGTCTCTCTTAACTTTGCGGGCGCATTTTTTTTGATTAAACGACTCTACCCCAGGAAGCCGTATGCTTAACCTTGTACTGTTTGGCCCGCCAGGGGCCGGGAAAGGTACCCAAAGTGAGAAATTAATTCATAAGTACAACTTAGTTCACTTATCGACGGGTGATTTATTACGATCACAAATTGCCGCTGGTACAGAACTGGGGTTACGGGCCAAGCAACTGATGGATCATGGTCTGTTAGTGCCGGATGAGGTAGTCATTGGAATGATTGAAAATAAATTACATGAAAATCGGTCAGCCGCCGGATTTATTTTTGATGGGTTTCCACGCACAGTACCACAGGCCGACGCGCTCGATCACCTGTTGAGTGTGCATCACACAAAAATAAATGCAATGATTGCCCTTGTTGTTGACAGTGAAGAATTGACAAGACGTTTATTGCTTCGTGGGCAAACCTCCGGCCGCCCCGACGATCAGAACGAAGAACTGATTCGTCGGCGCGTGAAAGAATACAACGACAAAACTACCTTTGTGGCTGACTATTACAATCAACAGGGTAAATTCGCAGCCATTGACGGCATTGGCAATATAGATGCTATTTTTGAGGCAATTTGCCAAAAAATTGACGAGTCAGTAGTTAGAGTTGACGATAAAACAAGCGGATTGGAAGTGGGGTAACTAGTAGCTATGGCTTCATCAAATTTTATTGATTACGTAAAAATAAACTGCCGGTCGGGGGCGGGCGGAGCTGGTTCTGTCCATTTCCGGCGAGAAAAGCACACCCCTAAAGGTGGTCCTGACGGGGGCGACGGAGGCCGGGGCGGCCATATAATTCTCCGGGGGAATGCCCAACTCTGGACGCTGTTGCATTTGAAATACCGTAAACACGTTAAAGCGGGGAATGGTGTGGCTGGCGAGGGTGGTCGGCGGAGTGGCGCTCAGGGCGAAGACGTTATCCTGGAAGTGCCTCTTGGCACAATCGCCCGGGACCCTGAATCGAGCCAACAGGTAGCCGAAATCACCGAAGATGGTCAGGAACTTATTTTATTTCCGGGTGGGCGGGGCGGCTTAGGTAACGATAATTTTAAGTCGGCCACCCAACAGGCTCCTTATTACGCCCAGCCTGGAGAACCAGGGCGGGAAGAGTGGGTTGTTCTGGAATTAAAACTACTGGCTGATGTCGGCCTGGTTGGCTTTCCGAATGCTGGCAAATCGACATTACTATCCGTCTTATCGGCTGCACGACCCGAAATTGCTGATTACCCGTTTACAACCCTGGTTCCTAATTTAGGGGTCGTTGCCTATAGAGATTATAAATCGTTCGTGATGGCTGACATTCCGGGCATTATCGAGGGAGCCTCTCAAGGCAAAGGATTAGGCTTGCGATTCCTGCGGCATATTGAACGCAACTCCATCCTGCTGTTTCTTATTCCGGCGATCACGGAGGACATTCGGCAGGAATACAATACATTATTGAACGAGTTACGGGAGTTCAATCCGGAACTGATGGATAAAACCCGGTTACTGGCGATTACAAAAATCGATCTGGTTGATGATGCCGCGCTAACACGAATTAAAAACGATGTACCCAAAAAAGTACCTGTAGCCTTTATTTCGTCAGTAAGCCAGCAAGGCCTGGATGAATTAAAAGATGTTATCTGGCAAAATCTGACGGCTATTGAGCCAGTCTAATTGTATCAGTCTGGCCGACAGGTCACGCTTTCAACTATTATGAAGTATTTTTCCGTAACCTCCAGTACGGCGGTTCTTTTGTTGCTCCCTCTTCTGGCGATGGCCCAGATTCAGGTTTCATTCCCGACCACTCGTGCAGTTCTTCAACGCGACAAGGCAAATCAGGCAACGATTCGCATCACGGGTTATTACACGGCCCCGCTCACGCGGGTTGAGGCTCGTTTGCAGGCCCGCGACGGACAGGGTGTCTCAACAGACTGGCGCACGATTCAGGACGCGCCCACGGGTGGGGTTTATGCGGGCGACTTAACGGGAACCGGTGGCTGGTATAACCTCGAAGTACGGGGCATGAGTGGCGACCAACAGGTGGGCGTTGTTACGTCTATTGAGCGGATTGGCATTGGCGAAGTGTTTATTATTGCCGGACAGTCCAACGCACAGGGCGTCCACCAAAACGCCCCGAATCCGCTTAATGATCGGGTTAACTGCGTTAACTATGAATATCCCGGCAATGGCTTCCCGAACGACCCGCCAACGCCTGTTTTTACTCAATTAGATAACACCCCCGGTTTCAGGATGGCTCCCCGGGGCATAGGTAGCTGGTGTTGGGGTCAACTGGGCGATCTGTTAGTTAAACGATTGAATGTTCCCGTTATGTTTTTCAATGCGGCTTTCAGTGGTACATCGGTCCAAAACTGGAAAGATAGCGCCCCCGAAGGCGGTGTAGCTATAGGTCCCGGCGGAGCTTATACGCCCCGCCAACCGTACATTAACCTCAAACTAGCCTTACAGTTTTACGCCAATATGCTTGGGCTTCGGGCGGTACTCTGGCAGCAGGGCGAAACCGACAATCTGATTGATAGCCCCAGAGATAAATACCTTTCCGATCTTCAGTCGGTTATATCTCAAAGTCGTAATGACTACAATCGGAATATGAGTTGGGTTGTAGCCAGGTCATCATATGGTGATTTCATAGGGCCTGACCCAGCCGTTATTGCCGCCCAGAATCTGGTTATAACCTCTACTGCAAACCTTTTTCCAGGGCCGACTACGGACAATATTCAAGTACCCCGTAAACGTCCTCCCCTGAATGATCCTGAAGGCTTTCACTTCGATCAGGCCGGGCTTGTTGAACTTGCCAGCGCCTGGAATAGTAGTTTGACTGAATCCTTTTTTCAGGCCTCTACACCCATTGCGTCGTCACCATCGCCTATAGTTTCAGTAGCTTGTGCCGCCAATAATAACCTGACATTCACCATTAACGGGAATTACCCAACCGTTCAGTGGGAATCAGGTGAGTCGGGAAGGATCCTTACGAAAGGAGCAGGTGTTTACCGGGCTAAGATTAAAGACGCTTTAGGAAACACGTTCTTTTCCGGGCAAATTCGGGTGTCGGATGCGCCCGTAGCGGCCGTAGCCGACACCCGCCCTCCTTCCATATGTATTGGCAGCAGTTTGGCATTAACCTCTAATTATGACAACGTAACCTGGCTGAATCAGCAGACAAACACACCCGTTGCCACGACCCGAACATTCTCTACCAGTTTGGGGGGTGCCTATTATGTTCGCTATCGGGACGTAAGCGGCTGTGATTTCACGTCAAATGTCATTAATCTTACGGTTAATCCACTACCAGCCACACCAACCATTACGAATGCAAAGCCCACAACTTTTTGTCTGGGAGATAATACGACGCTAAGTGCCAGTAGTGACAATGTTCAGTATAACTGGAGCGATGGGCAGAAGAATAAAACGGTTAGCATTGGTGCGTCTGGTTCTTATTTTTTGACTGTTACGGATCAGAATGGTTGTACATCAGCTCAGTCGAATACTGTTGTTGTTACGGCTAATCCAGTGCCTGCTAAACCCGTTATTTCAGCCAGCGGGCCAACTACATTTTGTGCTGATCGTAATGTTATACTAACGGCGCCACAAGATGCGGCTTATCAATGGACCAATGGACAAACAACCCAAAGTATAACATTGAATCAATCCGGCAATTTCGCAGTTCGTGTTCGCAATCAGTTTGAGTGTACCTCAGAGCAGTCCGATGTCATCACCTTAAAAGTTAATCCGTTACCAGCAACGCCTACTGTTTCGGCAGGCGGAGCTACAACATTTTGTGATGGGGGCCGGGTTACGTTGGGCGCAACGAGTTCGTTCGACGTGGTTTGGTCGAGTGGTCAAACGGATAAGGCCATTACTGTAACAACATCAGGAAACTATGCCGTACAGGCCCGCGATCAAAACGGGTGTTTATCGCCCTATTCATCCATTTTAGCGGTAAAAGTCAATCCGTTACCGGCTACCCCAACTATTCTGGCCAATCCCGCTCCGGTTATTTGTGAGGGCGATAAAGCTACGCTTCGGGTTGATGGGCCTTACACTGTTTTTTGGAGTACTGGTGATTCGACCCAACGCATCACTACGGGAACACCAGGTCAGTACTCCGCGAGGGTTCGCGACATAAATGGCTGTACATCGGCTCAGGCGGGTGTCTTAACAGTCGAGTTACGGCCACTACCCCCTCCCCCCACCGTAAATCTTATTGGAACATACACACTCGAAGCGGTCAGCTCGACCAATGGAACACAATTCCGCTGGCGCCGTGATGCCGACTCGCTCGCAGCGCAAACATCTATAATTAAAGCCAATCAGGCAGGAGCCTATACAGCCCGCTCATCAATTATTTACTCACCTACGCTGACTTGCTTTTCATTGCCTTCATCCCCTCTAACGTTCACTATCGACCTGAGTAATAAAGGATTAAGCATTTATCCCAACCCAAACCCTGACAAAATTGTAACCATTGAAACATTGGCAAATCTCACAAATGCCGTTGTTACAGTGTATACACTAACGGGGCAACCGGTTCTAACAATCCCCACGATCACCTTCGATGAGCGAAAACAGCTTGTTTTAACGGGCCTGCCCTCAGGAGCGTACATTCTGCGGGTGCAGTCCGCTGATTTTGATGTAGCAAAACGAATTCTTCTTGGATTGTAATATTAAGTATAGAACGACCGTTTAATCATAGTAAATCCCCTGAAATTTGTATTTTACCGGGAAAAAACTTATTATTGACTTAGTCTATCATCTACTGGCAACTGAGTGCGGTCTGATTTTTGTACTTGTTATGAATACGCTCGTCACCCGCATTGGAATGAAGCCATTGATATATAAAAAATGAGTAACTATTATCCTTTGCTTCGTCTGTTTATAGTTGGTTTAATCGCCATTAGCCCACGGGTTTCGGCGCAGACCAATGGGCAGGCAATAAAAATTACATATCCAGAAAGCCGGGCTATTTTTCAGCGGGAGAACGACAATTTTAGCACAATTTATTTGTCGGGTAATATCTACCAGGCAGTCGACAGTGTTCAGGCGCGCGTACAGGCTGAAGAAGTAGGGCAGGGATTGAATACGGAGTGGATAACGATTCAAAAAAATCCGCAGGGTGGCGTTTTTCAGGGGCCTTTGCGTGCCCAGGGAGGATGGTACCGGCTGGAGGTTCAGGCTTTTTTGGGCGGTAAACCAATCGGTACAGATGTAGTTCGCAAAGTTGGCATTGGCGAAGTATTTATCATTACCGGACAATCCAACGCACAGGGCTTCCAAAACTATGGTGCCGTAGGCGCAACCGATGATCGGGTCAATTGCGTGACCTATGATAACATTACGGCCAACTCGCTGGGAGACCCGCCAGCGCCTACATTTCAGCAATTGACGGCAACCTCATTGATTGGTCCCCGCGGCCAAAGTGCATGGTGTTGGGGAACCCTGGGCGACCTTATTGTTAAGCAATATGGCGTGCCTGTTTTGTTTATCAACACCGCGTGGGAAGCAACAATTATTAAAAACTGGGTTGAAAGTTCAACGGGTAAAACAACGCTAAAATGGTTCAATAGTCAACCCTTTCCGGCAGGAATGCCTTATGCCAATTTAGTTATTGCCCTGCGCTACTATTGTTCGCTACAGGGCTTACGGGCGGTATTATGGCAGCAGGGAGAAAATGATAACGTACCCCTGCGGTCTACCCGAAAAGATTATGCGAATGACATGCAGTTCTTAGTCAATAAAACCCGCGCCGATACGGACCGCTACCCAGCCTGGGTTTTGGCCAGGTCATCCTATAATGACGGACAAGTAAGCCAGGATATTATTCAGGCACAGAATGATGTCGTTAACACGTATAATAATAATGTTTTTGCCGGTCCATTTACGGATAACATCCAAATTCCCCGGTTCGATGCTGTCCACTTCGGTAACGATGGGTTAAAGCAGCTGGGCCAGGCGTGGTTTGCCAGTTTAAATGCCGTATTCTTTTCCAGTTCACGTCCATTACTTCCTCTGCCACTCCCTACGGCAACAGTAATATGCGGACCATCGGGTAACAGTCTTACGGCTACTTTACCTAATCTTTTTACGTCCTATTCGTGGGCTTCGGGCCAAAAAACAAGAAGCATTACCATTACACAGCCGGGTATCTACCGGGCCACTCTAAAAGATAGTAAAGGAAATACCTATCTATCGCCTACGATTGACGTACAAACTCCTATTCAACCACCCGCGCCAGGTATCTCGCGGACGAATCAACCAGGTAAAGTTGTTACTAACCAGCAACAAATCTGCGCCGACTCAACCTTATCGTTAGTGATCAATACATCACCTAACAGCACAGGTATATGGAGTTTCAGCAACACAAGTACCATCGCTAAAGCAATAACCCTAAGCAAAGCGGGTGATTATTCACTACAGGCAATGAATGTTTATGGATGCAAGTCGGCTCAGTCGGTGGCTATAAATTTGACAGTGCGCCCTAAAGTGCCTGTACCAAGCATTGAGCAAATCGGTTCCTATAGTTTACAGGCAGTTTTGCCAACACCAACGGGCGGCCAACCCGATTTATTCGATTGGCGACGAGGAGGAGAAATCATTCCACAAACCAGCGCCGTTGTAAAAGTCGTTGTGTCGGCGAATTACTCTGCCCGAACAAAAACGACATTTTCACTCAACAACGGCGATACCCTAACCTGCTCCTCGGAATACAGTACGCCCAAAGCTTTTTCGTTCGACCGGTCTAATGGCGGTTTGAGTATTTACCCAAATCCGTCTACGGATGGCACCATCGCCATCGAAACACTCGAAAACCTCAATAATGCGGATATAGATGTATTCTCACTGAGCGGGGAGCGGCTCTATTCCAGCCAAGTACCTATACTCGATGCGCGCAAACTCCTGAATCTGACTGGCTTATCACAAGGCGTATACTTAGTTAGGGTACGCTCGGCAGGATTCGATGTGTCCCGACGGGTTATTATTAACCGTTGATAGCAGTCACCATATACTCGTTGGCAAAAGCCTTTTCAAGCGGAAAGGCTTTTGCTTTTGCAGTCAACCACATCGTTCCATAGCCGGTTGATTAAACAAATCGTGTGTTGTATTTTTGGAGTATATTTGGCGCAGGGCACGAACTGATGGCTTACCTTATGCTTATTGGTTTTATCGCTACCTTTGTGCTACTGTTTTCAACCTAATTCTATGAACGCAACCTACGTTCCGGCCGATTATCTGCCGGTACTGATTCAACTCGGTTTAGCACTCGGGTTCATCGTGACAACCATGCTGGTTACCCACTCCATCGGACCGAAGCGGCATAGCCAGAAAAAAGATGATCCCTTCGAATGCGGAATCCCTGTGCAGGGGGATGCCCGCACCCCAATTTCTATCAAGTACTTTTTAATTGCTATCCTCTTCGTCCTGTTCGATGTGGAAGTAATCTTTCTTTACCCCTGGGCTGTTAACTTTAAGAGTCTGGGAATGACTGGGTTTATTGAGATGGTTCTGTTCATGGGCCTGCTACTGGCTGGCTTTTATTACATCATCAGGAAGGGCGTTTTAAAGTGGGAATAGGCCCGAATAAATGAATTTTAGAACATACTTATTCGTTGTTTAAGTAAGCAACTACAACGTACTTATGGCAACTGACATTAAGCTGGCCGAGGCTCCCGCGAGTTATGACGGACCCGGTTTCTCGGCCACTTCATTCGATAAAATAATTGGGCTGGCCCGGGCAAACTCGCTTTGGCCGCTGCCATTTGCCACTTCCTGTTGCGGCATCGAATTCATGTCCACCATGGCCTCGCATTATGACCTGGCCCGGTTTGGATCGGAACGGCCGAGTTTCTCCCCGCGTCAGGCCGATATGCTGCTTGTAGCCGGTACCATCGCCAAAAAGATGGGGCCTATTGTAAAACAGGTTTACCTGCAAATGGCCGAACCACGGTGGGTGATTGCCATTGGCGCCTGTGCGTCGAGTGGCGGCATTTTCGATACCTATAGCGTGTTGCAGGGTATTGACCGAATCATTCCGGTTGATGTGTACGTACCCGGTTGCCCACCCCGCCCCGAACAAATACTGGAGGGCGTAATGCAGGTTCAGGAACTGGCAAAGAATGAATCGCTGCGCCGTCGGAACACAGACGAGTATCAAAAGCTGCTGAACTCATATAGCATTCAATAACTAACCATCACTGGGCCAGCGGTCTGGTTGTCGGTTATTCACCAATTCACTCATTAAGCAATGCTGACCAACGAAGAAGTTGCGCAGATACTTATTAATCAGTTTGGCGAGTCTGTTTGTGACTTTGATGATCCCTATAATCTGCTGACGTGTTCGACAAGCCGGGAGCAGATTATTCCGCTTATCCAGTTTTTAAAAGAGCATAAAACCCTACAGGTTAGCTTTCTGACGGATATTACAGCCGTGCATTACCCGGATTCAGCCGGAAAAGAATTTTGCGTCGTCTATCATTTGCATAGCCTGATCAACAATTTCCGCTTACGAATTAAAGTCTTTTTATCGGCAGACGACGTTCATATTCCAACGACAACCCCGCTCTATGCCAGCGCAAACTGGATGGAACGCGAAACCTTCGACTTGTTTGGTATTATCTTCGACGGACACCCCGACCTGCGCCGGATTCTGAATATGGAAGAAATGGATTACTATCCGATGCGAAAAGAATATCCGCTTGAGGATGGTACACGGGAAGATAAAATTGATGCATTGTTTGGACGATAAATAATTAGTGGATTAGCGAATGAGTGAATGAGCGATATATACGCAACCCACTATTCTTTCGCTCTTTCGCTCTTTCGCTCTTTAAATATGGTTTCTGAAGAACTCGATATAGCTCAGAACAACCTGCCTGCTGAACAAGGCCCGGTTCAGTATGTCAACGAACTAACAACGCTTAATCTCGGCCCCACTCACCCCGCTACGCACGGTATTTTCCAGAATATCCTGCAAATGGATGGCGAGAAGATTGTTTCGAGTGAGCAAACCATCGGATACATTCACCGGGCGTTCGAGAAAATCGCCGAGCGTCGGCCATTCTACCAGATTACGACCCTCACCGACCGCATGAATTATTGCTCCTCACCCATCAATAACATGGGCTGGCACATGACGGTGGAGAAATTGCTGGGTATCGACATTCCGAAGCGGGCACAATACATTCGCGTCATTATGATGGAATTGGCCCGGCTGTCCGACCACCTCATTTGCAACGGCATTCTCGGTGTGGATACGGGTGCGTTTACGGGTTTTTTGTATATCTATCAGGAACGTGAACATATTTACGAAATCTACGAAGAAGTTTGCGGAGCACGCTTAACGACTAATATGGGCCGAATCGGGGGCATGGAGCGTGACCTTTCTCCAACGGCCATTCGTAAGATTAACGAATTGCTGATACGGTTCCCCAAAGTGCTGAATGAGTTTGAAAACCTGTTCAACCGAAACCGGATTTTTATGGACCGGGTTATCGGCGTGGGTGGCATTTCGGCGGAGCGGGCGTTGAGTTATGGCTTCACCGGCCCAAACCTGCGGGCTGCCGGTGTTGACTACGACGTTCGTGTAATGAATCCTTATTCGTCCTACGAAGATTTTGAGTTTGACATTCCTATCGGGCAAAGTGGTGATACGTATGACCGCTTCATGGTTCGGAACGAAGAGATGAAGCAAAGTCTGCGTATCATTCAGCAAGCAATGGATAACCTGCCCGAAGGCCCCTATTTTGCGGATGCACCCCAATATTACCTGCCAGCAAAACAGGAAGTCTATAAAAACATGGAAGCCCTCATCTATCACTTTAAAATTGTGATGGGCGAAATCGACGCGCCGGTTGGCGAAGTTTATCATGCCGTTGAAGGCGGCAATGGCGAGTTAGGTTTTTATCTCATTAGCGACGGTGGCCGTGCTCCATATAGGCTGCACTTCCGTCGACCCTGCTTCATTTATTATCAGGCGTACCCTGAAATGTGCAAAGGTCTGACGCTTTCGGACGCCATTGTCATTATGAGCAGCATGAACGTTATTGCCGGTGAGTTGGATGCCTGATTATCTCAACCGAAAAATATGAAGACGATAGACTGGCAGGAAATGGTGGCTACGTCTCATTTAGACACGGTCATTGCCATTCGACGATTGCTTGAGGAGCAAGAATATAATGAAGCTCAGGAAGCATTAGACGAATTATACAATGCTATGGCGAATGCTGAGCGCAGGTCTTTAAATAGCCAGTTAACAAGGTTAATGATACACCTACTGAAATGGCGTTATCAGCCCGACAAGCGCTCTACCAGTTGGGTACGTACTATAATTAATGCCCGGCAGGAGATAAAATCACTACAGGAGTATATGCCCTCATTTACTAAAGAGTATATAGAAACGATTTGGCAACGAAATTTTGATGCTGCTCTTATTGCAGCCAAAGCTGAGATGAATTTATCCCGGAAAGACAAATTTGAACCCGTAGAGTTAACTTGGGATGAAGTTTTTGATGACGAATATCTGCTGTAACGAATGACAACCGAGACAAATACCCCTGCTCTACAATTCACCCCCGAACGGTTAACCAAAGCCCAGGAAATCATTGCCCGCTATCCGGCAGGTAAGCAAAAATCGGCCCTGTTACCGTTGCTGCACTTATTACAGGAACAGGAAGGCTGGACTAGCCCCGAAGGCATGGATTATGTCGGACAACTTCTTGATATTCAACCAATTGAGGTTTATGAAGTCGCCAGCTTCTACACCATGTATCATCTTAACCCGGTTGGTAAACACGTTATCGAATACTGCCGGACAGGGCCTTGCTGCCTAATGGGTGGCGAAGACGTATATACGCATCTGAAACAGCGGTTAGGCATCGACACTGGCCAAACAACCGTTGATGGCCGATTTACGCTTAAGGAAGTGGAATGCCTGGCCGCTTGTGGCATGGGTCCGGTGTTTCAGATTCGGGAGAAATACTACATGAACCTAACCAACGAGCGTGTCGACGAAATCATCGACGAACTCTCGAAATAATCCAGTACATGGCTACCAAGATTTTAACTGAACATATCAACGTTCCTGGCATTGAAACCTTCGATGTCTATCGGAAACAGGGCGGCTATACAGCCGTTGAGAAAGCAATAAAAACGATGGCTCCCGAAGCCATTGTTGAAGAAGTCAAGAAAGCAGGGGTTCGGGGCCGGGGCGGGGCCGGGTTCCCAATGGGCATGAAATGGAGTTTTTTGGCGAAACCCGAAGGCGTTCCCCGCTACCTTGTTTGCAATGCCGACGAATCGGAGCCGGGTACGTTTAAAGACCATTATCTGATGAAAAATCTCCCTCACCTGCTCATCGAGGGAATGATTATTTCATCATTTGCGCTGGGAGCCAACAAGTCGTTCATCTACGTGCGTGGCGAGTTGATGTACGTTATCCACATCCTCGAAAAAGCCATCGCCGAAGCCACAGCCAAAGGATTTCTGGGTAAAAATATCCTCGGCAGCGGCTACGATCTCGAATTGGTTGTACAACCGGGTGGAGGTGCTTATATCTGTGGCGAAGAAACGGCTCTGCTCGAATCGCTGGAAGGCAAACGGGGTAATCCGCGTAACAAACCGCCTTTCCCGGCAGTAAAGGGACTTTATCAATGCCCAACCGTTGTGAATAATGTCGAATCCATTGCCACAACAGCCTGGATTGTCAATAATGGTGGCGATGCATATGCCGCGATTGGTATCGGACGCAGCACAGGTACGAAACTAATTTCAGCGTCGGGGCATATCAACAAGCCAGGCGTTTATGAGATTGATTTGGGCGTTCCGGTTGAAGATTTCATTTATGCTGACGAATGGTGTGGGGGAATCCGGCCCGGCCATAAATTCAAAGCTCTCGTGGCTGGTGGTTCCTCAGTGCCTATTCTGCCAGCTAACCTGGCCTTAACGCTGGCTAACGGCGAAAAGCGCCTGATGAGCTACGAATCATTGTCGGACGGCGGTTTTCAGACCGGGACCATGCTCGGTTCGGGTGGATTTATTGTCTTCGACGAAACGGCCTGCATCGTGCGAAATACGTGGAATTTTTCCCGCTTCTATCACCACGAATCCTGCGGGCAGTGCAGTCCATGCCGTGAAGGAACCGGCTGGATGGAGAAAGTGCTTCACCGCATTGAGTACGGCCATGGCCACCAGCAGGACATTGACTTGTTGGTCGATGTGGCTAAAAAAATTGAAGGCAATACCATTTGTCCACTCGGCGATGCCGCTGCGTGGCCCGTGGCCAGTGCCATCCGGCACTTCCGTGATGAATTCCAGTGGCACATTGACAATCCTGCCGAAGCAACACAGCCGGGCGCAGTTTATCGGGGCGAAATGGCGTTGGTGTAAATAAATGACACGTTAAGCGTACTGAGCTATGGACGAATTACTTGAACTAAAGCAGTACATAGAAGCAGAGCGATACGACGATGCGCTGTTGCTGATTAGTGAAATGGAAGAAATGGCAAAAGAGGACAAGCTTAATAAGATTAGCCGTTATATTGTCATTTTGCTCATTCATTTACTTAAACAACGAGCGGAAAAGCACTCAACCAAGTCGTGGGATACATCTATATATGCCTCCCTTTTTGAGATAGGCAAAACGAATAAACGGAAGAAATCAGGTGGGTTTTATGCGGATGCGGATGATTTTGTCGAGATGATTAATGAAGTATATCCGCTTGCTCTACGCAAAGCGTCCAATGAAGCCTTCGAGGGTAGTTTTGAGGAGCAGGAATTAGAGAAATTGGTTGATGTTGCCGCCTTAAAACAGGAAGCTCTCGCTAAACTAATAGCGACCAGAAATTAAATGGAAGACATAAAGCCGCAGTTACTGAAAGTCACTATTGACGGAATTGAAGTCGAGGTTGAGCCGGGAACAACCATTTTGCAGGCCGCCCGCAAGATTGGACCCGCCGTGGCTCCACCAGCTATGTGCTATTATCAGCCTCTGAAAGGTAGTGGTGGCAAATGCCGGGCCTGTTTGGTGCGTGTGGCTGCCGGATCAGCTAAAGACCCGCGTCCAATGCCTAAATTGGTCGCGTCGTGTCTGACAGCCGTCCAGGACGGCATGGTCGTTGAAAATGAAACCAGCCCACAGGTAATTGATGCCCGCAATGGCGTCGTTGAATTTCTGTTGCTGAACCACCCCCTCGACTGCCCGGTTTGTGATCAGGCTGGTGAGTGTGACCTTCAGAATTTCGCTTTCGACCACGGCAAAGCAACAACACGTTATGAAGAAGACCGCCGGACCTTTGAGAAGCATGACATAGGTCCGTACATCCAGCTACACATGACGCGTTGCATTCTTTGCTACCGCTGTGTGTATACTGCCGACCAGATTACCAACAAACGAGTTCATGGCGTACTGGGCCGGGGCGATGCGTCCGAAATTGGTACGTATATCGAAAAAGCGATTGATAACGATTTCTCCGGAAACGTCATTGACGTTTGTCCGGTAGGCGCTTTAACCGATAAGACGTACCGCTTCAAAAATAGGGTGTGGTTTACCAAGCCCGTTGATGCACATCGGAATTGCCCAACCTGCTCGGGTAACGTAACACTCTGGTACCGGGGTGAGGAGGTAATCCGGGTGACAGCGCGGAAGAATGAGTGGAACGAAGTGACTGAGTTTATTTGCAATACCTGCCGGTTTGACACGAAGAAAACCAGCGACTGGACCATCGAAGGGCCGACGAAGGTGTCGAGGAGTTCGGTTATTTCGGCCAATAAGTACCGTGCCGATACCCTAAAGCCGAGTTTCGGCCAGCGGTTGGCGGCAGCCGAGTATAAGCCAATAAATGATGAGCGCGACACATCGCAATTGGCCATTCAGCAACTCCCACCCGAACGTTTCGCGAAAGTGTTGCCTTCGGCATTAGAGCCAGAACCATAAGAAGTTGTAGGGTTGTATAGGTATAAAGTTTTCGTAAGCGTAGAACTGCACTCTATACCTGTAAACCCTGTAACTGTACAACTTTACAACTCAGATAATGGACTTAACCGTATTACTCGTTAAAGGATTAATTATTCTTGTTATTTTCGCCATAACGCTCGGTATTGCGGCCTACTCCACCTACGCCGAGCGGAAAGTAGCTGCTTTTTTGCAGGACCGTATCGGCCCAAACCGGGCAGGACCGTGGGGCTTGTTACAACCCATTGCCGATGCCGGAAAAATGTTTTTTAAAGAGGACTTCATTCCAGCGCAGGCCAGCAAATGGCTGTTTATTCTTGGTCCTTGCCTGGCTATGCTTACGGCTCTGATGTCGAGCGCAGTGATTCCTTTTGGTAACACAATTAAATTTGATACCTATTCCATTCCACTACAGGCTATCGAAATTAACATTGGCGTATTATACATTTTCGGCGTTGTATCGCTGGGCGTTTACGGCGTCATGGTGGGTGGCTGGGCGTCAAATAACAAGTTCTCTTTGCTGGGCGCGATTCGGGCCGCTTCGCAGAATATTAGTTACGAAATTGCACTTGGTTTGTCGCTCATCGCTATCCTGATGATGACCGGCTCGCTATCATTACGGGCCATTATTGATGAGCAGGCAACATTCTTTGAGTGGAATATCTTCACGCAGCCGTTAGGTTTTGTTATCTTTTTAACCTGCGCCTTTGCCGAGTGTAACAGAACTCCGTTTGACCTGCCAGAGTGCGAAACCGAACTTGTTGGCGGTTATCATACCGAATACAGTTCCATGAAGCTGGGTTTCTACTTATTCGCCGAATACATTAACATGTTCGTTTCGTCGGCGTTTATTTCGGCGTTGTATTTTGGCGGTTTTCATTATCCATTTATGGATGCGGTTAGCGGTGCATTGGAAAACTCGCTGGGTGCCATTACCGGGCATAACGTAGCCACAGCCATTGGCGTTGTGGTGTTTTTCGGGAAGATTTTCTTTTTCATCTTCTTTTTTATGTGGGTTCGCTGGACGCTACCGCGCTTCCGCTACGACCAACTGATGAACTTAGGCTGGAAAACATTTATTCCGCTTGCTATTCTGAATGTTGTGGTAACTGGTGCCGGTTTGCTCTATGATATTAAATACACAAGTTGGTTGATCGCTATTGTCATGATTGTACTGGCTGTAACGTCAATGGCTCGTACACCAAATCGGCAAACTGTTCAACAGGTTTAACAGACTAAACACCCTCTTTGGGGGATTTATGCAACTAACTAATCGTGCTAAACAAGTCAGCAATAAGGAAATGACGCTGGCGGAAAAGATGTATCTGCCTGCTGTTATTAGTGGGCTGGGCATTACCATTCGCCACTTTTTTCGCAAAAAGCCGACGATTCAGTACCCCGAAGTGAAGAAATACCTCGGGCCAATTTATCGGGGACATCATATTCTGAAACGCGACGAGCAGGGCCGCGAACGTTGCACCGCCTGTGGCCTGTGTGCAGTGGCCTGTCCGGCAGAAGCTATTTCAATGGTGGCGGCTGAACGTAAAAAAGGTGAAGAAAATCTCTACCGGGAAGAGAAATACGCGGCTGTCTACGAGGTCAATATGCTGCGTTGCATTTTCTGCGGTCTGTGTGAGGAAGCCTGCCCGAAACAGGCCGTTTATCTCCGCCATGACCGCATGGTTCCCGTTTTCCAGGAACGCGACGAGGTAATTTATGGCAAAGATCGGCTGGTTGAGAAGATGGACGACCGCTATGTTCGCATCGCTAATTCTGAAGTACAAACCACGCCCACCGAACCCAGCCTGACACGGGCGGCTACTTAGTAAACCTTCGGCCACGTCAAAAATTGTCGGTCAGCCTACTGACGACAGTTAACCGTTTCTGGCTATCCCTGACTACCAACCATGACTGAGACACTTAATTTTTTCAAGACCCTCACACCCACCGGCTACCTGTTTTTATTGCTGACGGTAGCAACATTGTTCAGTGCGATTGGTGTCGTAACGGCTCGTAACCCTATTTATAGCGTGTTGGCGCTAATTGCAACATTCTTCTGTTTGTCGGGCCACTACATTCTGCTGAACGCTCAGTTCCTGGCGGCTGTCAATATTATCGTCTATGCTGGTGCCATCATGGTATTGTTCCTCTTCACAATCATGTTCCTGAATCTGCGGAAAGACGATGAAGAGTCCAAAACGAACCTGACCAAAATGGCTTCGGTCGTTGTGGGTGGTGTATTGATGGTGATGCTTATTACGATCTTCCGGGCAAAAAGTGCACAGGTTCCAGTGGTTAACCCTACATCGTTTAGCGCTAAAACAGGGTTGGTTGAGAACTTAGGCCAATTGCTGTACAGCGATTACATCCTTCCGTTCGAATTGGCTTCTATACTTTTCTTAGTTGCCATGGTAGGCGCTGTTATGCTTGGCAAGCGCGAAGCCGGTGACCGGCACTTTTGATCGGGATGTATGGATTCTGCTTATACTAATTTTTGAGCCGCTCTCCGGAGAGCGGCTTTTTGTTAGTAGTATACGTAAACATATGTACTTTAAGCCTCAAGGAGATAGATTTACCGACTCATTTAGTTCATCCGGTATGATACGATACGCCCTATTTTTCTTTCTTTTCAGAATTGGATCCGTTTCGGCACAACGGGCATTGCAAGCTGATTCCCTATTAATAGACGGGCATTACCGAACATTTCATTTTTACCAGCCAGCAAACCCCAATTCAAGGTTAATTTTCATCCTGCATGGTTCGGGAGGGAGCGGGCTGGAGATTCGGAAGGGGGCTGGAAAGCTGGACGAAAAATCGGACAGTGAAAATCTGCTGTTGGTCTATCCAGATGGCTATAAGCGCTATTGGAACGAATGCCGAAAAACGGCAAACACAGCGGCCAATATGGAAAACATCAATGAAAATGCCTTTTTTAGCGAACTGATCAATTATTTTGTGAAGAAGTATCAGGTTAATCCAAAGCAGATTTTTGCAATTGGTACGTCGGGCGGAGGTCATATGGCTTATAAACTTGCGCTGACTATGCCCGACAAATTCCGGGCGATAACGGCCCTGATCGCGAATCTGCCAGATACCAATAATCTGGATTGCCCCGAAAAAAGAATGCCCATCCCGGTAATGATTGTTAATGGAACCAGCGATACCGTTAATCCTTACCAGGGAGGAGAGGTAATAACAGGGAATATTAGTTTGGGACTTGTTCGATCAACCGAGCGGACATTCCACTACTGGGCATCCTTAGCCGGGTATACCAAGCAGCCTATAAAAGAGTTAATGGCCGATACAGACCCCAATGATCATAAAACAATCGAGCGATATACGTATAAAGAAAAAGGTAAACCAGAGGTTACCTTATTGAAGGTAATTGGCGGTAAACACGACTATCCGAACGACATTAACGTTTATCTCGAAGCCTGGACATTTTTTAAACGGCAACTGACGTCGTGATACGTATTGCAGCTTTCACAAAAAAATAGTATGCTTGCATAATAATTTATCTGTTTGGGTAATTAATCTCCCAGAAAATAAGTTATCGGGTAAATTTCCTGCTTAACCAGTAAAAAATTTTGCTTTTATGGACGCATACATTGTAGCCGGATACCGTACTGCCGTGGGAAAAGCCCCGCGTGGGGGTCTCCGTTTCACCCGCCCCGACGATATGGCGGCTGAAGTTATTAAGCATTTATTGAGTCAGGTGCCCAACCTCGACCCAGCCCGTGTCGAAGACCTTATTGTGGGCAATGCCGTACCCGAAGCCGAACAGGGCATGCAGATTGCCCGCTATATTGCGTTGCTCTCGCTACCTAACAGCGTACCCGGTATGACCATCAACCGCTATTGTGGGTCGGGCCTGGAAGCGATTGCGATTGCCTCCGCTAAAATTCATGCCGGGTTAGCCGACTGCATCATTGCTGGCGGAACCGAATCTATGTCAATGGTACCGGTGATGGGCTGGAAAACAGCACTGAACTACGAAATCGCAAAGACAAACCCCGATTATTATATTGGCATGGGCCTGACCGCCGAACAGGTGGCCCAGCAATTCAAGATTAGCCGCGACACGCAGGACGAATTTGCCCTTGAATCGCACCGGAGGGCATTAGCCGCTCAGAAGGACGGAAAGTTCATCGACGAAATCGTACCCATCAAGGTAAGCGAAACCTATTTTGATGCGGAGAGCAATAAGAAGAAAACCCGCGAATGGACGGTTGCTCAGGATGAAGGTCCACGCAAGGACACGAGCGCCGAAGGGCTGGGTAAACTCAAGCCCGTGTTTGCAGTCGGTGGCTCTGTTACAGCCGGTAACTCATCGCAAACGTCGGACGGGGCTGCTTTTGTCGTGGTGATGTCAGAGCGATTAGTGAATGAGTTGAATTTACAGCCGGTCGCCCGCATGGTTTCTTATGCTACAGCCGGTGTCGAACCGAAAATTATGGGTATTGGGCCGGTGGCCGCTATTCCCATCGCCCTCCAGAAAGCTGGCCTGAAGCAGGATGATATTGATTTAATAGAGCTGAACGAAGCCTTCGCAGCTCAGGCACTGGCCGTTATTCAGGAATTAGGTCTCGATAAAAGCAAGATTAACCCCAATGGTGGAGCCATCGCCCTCGGCCATGCCCTCGGCTCAACGGGTGCGCGACTGTCTGTACAACTACTGAATGAGATGCGTCGTCGCGATCAGAAATACGGAATGGTATCGGCCTGCGTTGGTGGCGGGCAGGGCGTTGCCGGTATTTTTGAACGACTGAATTAACTATTACTTTATGTAGTGTGGCGTGGTACTCGTGTACCTATAGGCTAATTTTGTAGTTAGGTTTTGCCGCTGCAACTTAGTCTGTAGCTACACGGGTAGCGGCCACACTACATTTTAAAAAAGATTAATAGTATGCTTGCATACTATTTTTGAAATGATTTTCTTTGTTATCGAATTAGTATGCACGCATAACAAACTCCCTGACAGATGATTGCGACAGAACCAAAAGCTTCAATCAAAGGCGGTGAATTTTTAATCAAAGACACCCAGGCCGCGCAGGTCTTTATTCCTGAAGAATTTACGGAGGAGCAACTGATGATTGCCGCTACCTGCCGCGAGTTTCTGGAGCGCGAAATCTGGCCCCATCTGAACGAAATTGATAATGCCAAGTCGCCGGACTTGATTTCGTCGCTGATGGACAAGGCGGGCGAGTTAGGCATACTCGGTACATCGGTACCCGAGCAGTACGGCGGCTTTGGTACCAACTTCAACACCTCCATGCTGGTGGCCGAAGTGACGGGCGCAGGCCACTCTTTTTCGGTGGCTTTATCGGCGCACACGGGTATTGGCACATTACCAATTGTCTATTACGGTAACGAAGATCAGAAATCGAACTATTTGCCCCAATTAGCCAGTGGTGAGTGGAAAGCCGCCTATTGCCTGACAGAACCGGATTCCGGTTCGGATGCCAATTCGGGCAAGGCGAAGGCCGTATTGACCGAAGATGGTAAACACTACGTGCTGAACGGTCAGAAAATGTGGATTACCAATGGTGGATTCGCTGACCTTTATATTGTTTTTGCCAAAATTGATGCAGACAAGAACTTGTCTGCATTTATCGTGGAGCGGACCTATGAAGGCATCACCATGAACGAGCCGGAACACAAAATGGGTATCAAAGGCTCCGATACGCGCCAGATTTTTTTCAACGACTGCAAAGTACCAGTTGAAAATCTACTGTCAGAGCGCGGCAACGGCTTCAAGATCGCCGTGAATATTCTGAATATTGGCCGGATTAAACTCGGCATCGCGGCTATTGGTGGCTCGAAGGAAGTCATCAATAATGCCGTGAGTTATGCCAACGAACGGAAGCAGTTTAAAACGGCCATCTCTCAATTTGGAGCTATTAAGCATAAACTGGCCGAAATGGCGCTAAAGGTGTATGCGTCGGAAACGGCTTCCTATCGCGCTGGTCAGAATATTGACGACATGATTGAAGACTTCAAAGGTCAGGGAATGGACGATGCCACGGCTAAGTTGAAGGCCCTGGAACAGTTTGCCATCGAATGCGCCATCATGAAAGTTCATGGCTCGGAAGTACTTGATTATGTGGTCGATGAGGGCGTTCAGGTTTATGGTGGCATGGGTTATTCTGCCGATGCGCCCATGGATCGGGCCTATCGCGATGCCCGCATCAACCGGATTTTTGAAGGGACGAACGAAATCAACCGGATGCTTATCGTGGATATGCTGCTGAAGCGTGCCATGAAAGGCGAACTTGACCTGATGGGGCCGGCAATGGCCGTTGCCAAAGAAATCATGTCCATTCCTGATTTCGGTTCGGACGAGGAAGAAGGCTTGTTCATCGCCGAGAAAAAAGTCCTGAAAAACCTCAAAAAAGCAGCGTTGATGGTGTCGGGTGCTGCCGTTCAGAAATTCATGATGAACCTCTCGAACGAGCAGGAGATTCTGATGAACGTTGCCGACATGGCCATTGAGATTTACGTGGCCGAATCCGTGTTGCTGCGGGTTGAGAAGTTAATTGGCATTAAAGGCGAAGAAGCCGTTGCCTTACAAAAGCAAATGGCTTTGGTTTATCTACACGAAGCCGTTGAGAAAGTGAACAACGCAGGCCGGGCGGCTATCACGTCCTTTGCCGAAGGCGACGAACTGCGGGGTATGCTGATGGGCCTGAAACGCTTCACCAAAATTGAGCCAATGAACCTGAAGGATGCCCGGCGTCAGATTGCTGATGCGATGATTGCTGAAAACAAGTACATTTTTTAGTCACCGTCAACAGCTAAAGTTAAGTGAGCCAACTCTGTTTAAGGGTTGGCTCACTTATTTAGGAATGTCCAAAACTCAGCCGTAGTCATTCAACATGAAAAATCGAACGTTCCTTAGCGCACAATGGCGCAACCTACTGATGCTCAATTACGAAGTTAGCCCAGAGGTACTGATTCCACATTTACCACCCGCCACCGAATTAGATTTATGGCAGGGCAAGGCATTGGTCAGTATGGTAGGATTCAGGTTTTTGGAAACAAAAGTACTGGGCGTAAATTGGCCCTGGCACGTCAATTTTGAGGAAGTAAACCTACGATTTTATGTTCGTCATTTTGACGGTCAGCAGTGGAAACGCGGAGTTGTTTTCGTGAGCGAGATTGTTCCCCAAACCACCATTGCGGTTATAGCCAATACGTTATATCACGAACGATACCAATCGATGCCAATGCGTCATTCTGTTACGCCGTTAGATAGCGAAAACACGACTATTCGGTACGAGTGGAAGTATAAAGGACGCTGGAACGCACTGGGTGCTGTTGTTGCAAACACACTGCGGAGTATGACGCCGGATAGTGCTGAAGCCTTTATTCTTGAGCATTACTGGGGTTATAACAAACTGAACGACCACACAACGCACGAGTATCAGGTTGAACATGTCCCCTGGCAAATCGCCGACGTTCGTGATGCTTTTCTTGATGCCGATGTAGCGGGGTTATACGGCCATGCTTTTCTCCCATTTCTGTCGCAACCGCCTTATTCTGTATGTTACGCTGATGGCTCACCAGTCGCTGTTCGGATTGCGGGCAAACTTCGTTGTTAAGAGAACAAACTTTCTCTAAAGAAATTAACCTACATACTACTGACATACCGCTGTCACAACCGTGGTTGATCTTTGTCTTGGTTATTTATAAATCCTAAAAAAACCATGACAACGCAACTGTCGATTCCCTCAACTGCTTTATCCGTAGAAGAAACGCAGCTCTTTACCGCGCTTTGTTTTACAACCCGCGCTACACTACGCACACTCTCACAGCACGCGCCCGGTGTTGCCGAAAATCTTTATAGCGAAGCCTCCCGGCTTGGCCTCGACATTACCGGGCCGATTCAGTGGATTTATACGGGCGTTAACGGCGATGCAACGGCCGAATTTCAGTTAGAGATTGTCTTACCGATTAGTCAACCGGGCAAGCAATCTGACCATTTTCTATACAAAACGTTTCCCTCATTTCGATGCACGTCCTATACCTACGCAGGCCCCTGGAGTGATTTTAGTGAGTTGTATGATGCGCTGTTTGGCCAGTTCTACCGGGCTGGCTATCAGAACGATGGCCGCCTTCGGGAGATTTATAGTATTGTCGATTTTGAAAACCCGGCCAAGTGCGTAACGGAGATACAGATTGGTTTGGTGTAACATGCAGCGCGAATTTCCGTCTCTGCTCTGAGAATGAAACGTACCGAAGCTGGTAGAAAACCCAGCTTCGGTACTTTTTCATGGACTCAGTTCTCCAACCGGCTATTCATGAAAAATCAGCAAGACAATTCCCGACGGACCTTTCTTCGTAATTTGGGCGCAGGCGCATCGGCCCTATCAGTACCCCTACTCAGTTACGGCAATCACCTTGATTATCAGACTGAATATACCCGGATTCATTCCTTACTGACCGGCCCGGATTCATCGGGTTTGTTTCAACCAGGGCGCAAATTGGGTATCGCGCTGGTTGGGCTGGGTAGTTACAGCAAAAATCAGTTGGCAACGGCCCTGCAGCAAACCCAAAACTGCCGCTTAGCCGGGATAGTAACCGGCACGCCTGAAAAGGCCACCGAATGGATGCAGAAGTACAACATCCCGAAGGAGAACGTCTACGATTATAAAACCTTCGACCGCATTGCCGACAACAAGGACATCGATGTTGTGTATGTAGTACTGCCCAATTCGATGCACGAGGAATACGTCGTTCGGGCGGCTCAGGCGGGCAAACACGTCATTTGCGAGAAACCAATGGCGATTATGCCAAAAGCCTGCCAGAATATGATTGATGCCTGTAAGAAGGCCAACAAGCAATTGGCCGTTGGCTACCGTCTTCATTATGAGCCATTCACGAAAGAAATCATGCGACTTGGCCAGGAGAAAGTGTTTGGTGCGGTCAAATTTGTCGAGAGTAGTGATGGCTTTCGGAGTGGCGACCCTAACCAATGGCGCTTAAAGAAAAGTATGGCGGGTGGTGGGCCGCTGATGGATGTCGGTATTTATGCCATACAGGGTGCCCGCTACGTAACGGGCGAGGAACCGATTTGGGTTACGGCACAGTTTGCTCCGAAAACGGACCCGCAGAAGTTTAAGGATGTCGAGGAAACGATGTTCTGGCAGTTTCAGTTTCCGAGTGGTGCGGTTTCCAATTCGACGACCAGTTATGCAGCGGGCGTTGAACGGCTCTATGCCTCCTGCGAAAAAGGATGGTTCGAACTGGCCCCGGCGTTTGGGTATGGTCCGCTCAAAGGCCGCACCAGCAAAGGCCCGATTGAGCAGCCGGTGGTGAACCATCAGGCTACCCACATGGATGCGATCTGCAACGATTTACGCGCTGGCAAAAAGCTTCCTGACCACATCACGGGTGAGGAAGGTCTACGCGATGTTCGGCTGTTGCAGGCCATTTACCAGGCCGCCGAAACAGGACGAAAAATTGATTTGAAGGGGTAAAAAGAGGTTTATATCAGCCACCAATTAAAATTGGTGGAATACAGAAGGGATAGTGCTATTGGCAACCGTTTTAACGATTTATGCACAACTAAACCGTTGAAACGGTTACCGATTGGAATCTTGTTCGGCAACCCCAGGGTTAAAACCCTGGGCTAATAAAATTTGCCCGGCAGCCGATTTGGCCCAATACACGGGTCGTTATTTACCTTCCCCTAATGCCCTTCTTTGCGATGCTCCTCTTTCTCTCCGGCGGGCACCGGAATTTGTTTCTGCAATTGGCTCGCCCAGTTCGCAATTAGTTTGGCTTCTTCAGGCTTGAGTTTGGCCTCGTGATGAATCCAGAGGTAAGACCCCAGCGGCATCCAGCCATCTGTTACAGCCTCGGCAACTTCTTCCAGTTTGTGAGCTGCTTTTTTGGGCGTATAAGTAGTAAACTCTGAAAAATTGAGTTCATCCTTCCCTTCGTCAATGTGATGATTGAGCCACCACGCCACGGGCTGAACGGCAGCGTACCAGGGATACGTCGTGTTGTTGGAATGACAATCGAAGCACGACCGCTTCAATACCTGATGCACATCAGCAGGAATCGCGTATTTCGTCGTAATATCGTTGGACGACAAACTGGCAGATTGGTTTTTCTCTGGCCGGATAAATTGAATCACTACCAGAACGGCAAGCAGAGCAAGAAGGATTTTACGAAACATGATTAGCGATACGTTACGGATCGAAATAGAAATAATTACTCCAACGATTGCAGCAGGACTTGTGCTTTGCGAATGTTCCTGTTAGGGCGGTCGCTTTCAACCAGGCCGTCGCGAAGCCGGACAATCCGGTGGGCATACTCAGCGATGTCTTCTTCGTGCGTCACCATGATAACCGTATTGCCCTTGCTGTGAATCTGGTCGAAGAGGTCCATGATTTCGTAGGATGTTTTAGAATCGAGGTTCCCGGTTGGCTCATCGGCGAGCAAAATGCTGGGGTCGTTGACTAAGGCTCGGGCAATGGCTACCCGCTGCCGTTGTCCACCCGATAGCTCGTTGGGGCGGTGGCCCGCCCGGTTTTCCAGGCCCACATTTTTGAGCGCCAGCATTGCTTTTTCGGTGCGGTCTGCTTTGTTATAACCCGCATAAATGAGCGGCAGGGCCACATTTTCGAGGGAAGATTGGCGAGGCAACAGGTTGAAAGTCTGGAACACAAACCCGATTTCTTTATTCCGAACTTCGGCCAGTTCATTTTCGCCCATGCCGCTGACATCCTGGCTATTGAGAACATACCGACCCGACGTGGGTGAGTCTAAGCACCCTACAATATTCATCAGCGTGGACTTACCCGATCCCGACGGCCCCATGAAGGCGACATATTCGCCCTTTTGGATGGTAATGGTAATGGATTTGAGCGCTTCTACCACCTCAGTACCCATTATGTAGCGTTTGGCGATATCGGTTGTTTCAATAATGTTCATAATGTGTTGACTTAGCTGGCAGCCGCTGCAGCCATCCGGCGACGGCGTTGGAAATAATTTCGAATGAATAAGCCGGACAAAATAACGACCTCAAGGTTCGGTAGCGGACCGTCTTCATTCAGGGTGATGTCGCCCGCATCTTCAAAAAATTTGCGGGTCAGGTCATAGCTAACAATTTCTTTTTCAGGCAATCCATTTGGGTCCTCCCGAATCATATCCCACTCTCGCATCAGCATATTATGGCGTTTCCAGAGATAGCTCTCACCCGATGTCAGCTTAAGTTCGGCCCGTTTGCCAAAATGCAGCTCAATCTGGCCAATAACTTGATCGCCAGCATCCAGATTATGAATATTGACGGAGTGGAACAGAAAACCCATTACATCGAATCGCAGCCGGATACCGTTCAGCGACGCTTCAACATCGTGGCTCAACATAGCCCGACGCATTGCGCCAACAACTTGTCCGTCCCGCATAATCTGAAGGTCACGGCTAAAGGCTTCTTTTATCCAGTTTAACTTGCGGTCCATCGTTTCGTTTAGGTGAAAGACAAAGCTACTTCATTGCAGAAATTTCTCTCTACTCTTTTCGATTGACGCTAATTTTTCCTGATAAGTTACCAGAAACGCCTGATAATCGGCAGGGATCGTGGTTGCCTGCAATTTGGCTAATCCGCTTTCGGCATAGTCGAACAGGCTTAACTCAAGACATAACGTAATGTAGGTTTTTAGCAATTCGGCGTTGTCCTCATTAAAAGGCAAAGCTGTCAGCACGAGGTCATAAGCGGCTTTGATTCGTTTTTGTGTCCGCATCAATTCAGCCGCCGGCACCACAATCCAGGCCGTGAGTGGCGACCGTTGAAGTGCTTGCCTGTAGTGTTGCTGCGCTTGAGCCATCTGCTTATTTTGCGAATACGCCAACCCCAGCAAGAACAGGCGGGCAGCTTCATGCTGAGGTAGCACAGGTTGCCGGGAGAATGCGACGGCCGCATTTATAGTATGTCGGGCTATGGCTAATTGAGTTGCGGCCAGATTTCGCACGGATACTGCAAACGGGCTGATGTTGTTGGTTGACGGTAATATCGACAGAATAGTCTGCGGTATTCGCCATTGTCCCTGGTTGAGATACTGCTCGGCTAAGAAAACGCCCGCTATTGTTTTTCGATTCGCATCCTGAATGGTCTCCCAATAGGCGCCCCGGTTTGGGTCGTCAATGCGGTAGGTTACGTAAAATGCTTTTTCCAAATCAGAGTCGGGTTTACGTTCCTGATAAAGTACCTGTTTTAACGCAGCCACTGCCGGGTCGTTTTTGGCGGCTGTTTCCCAAAATCCCTGTGCTACGGCTAAGTCATTGGCTTTTGTGAAGGCCACGGCCCGATAATAAATCGACGTTGTATCGGAGTTTTCACCAAACGTTTCGGCAGCTTTCCGGTACAGACCCTGTTCTAACAGCCACAAGCCCTTTATGGAACGATAAGCGGCCCCATTTTTCTGATCGCCCTCGGCTAATTGACTTAGCAGCCCAAAGGCGCCTGAGTGATTATAGCGTTTGTATTCAGCGACAGCACGGGCCAGCAGTAAATCGTCCGTAAAATCCTGATTGACTGGATTTTCGGATAACGTTCGCAGCACGTTTATCTGGGTGCTATCCGGGCGCGGGTTAGCCAGCGCGAAATTATACAAACTCGCAAATCGGCCTACGCTCAACCCCTGATTGGTGGATTTGGCGACCAACCCGTCCGGTTTGGCGGGTTGGGTAGTGTCATTTTCGGCTACCAACCGCAAGGCCAGCGCATTGGCCTGATAAGACTCGTATGATGATTTCGTTGCGCTCCTGGCTAATGTCGAGTCGGTCGATAAAACAGTGGGATTACGCGCGTAAAATGCCAGCAGGTTCGACTCCGGCACTTCCTCGCGAATGGCATAGCCGGTGGCCGATTTAAAATAATAATAAGTGGAGTCGGCCACGCTGGTGCGGGCGTATAGGTAGCCGAGGTTGTTCTGCAACTCGCCATTTTTGGGAAAGGCCCGAATACCACGTTGCAGGGCTTTTACAGCCTCGAAAAATAACTCTGTTTTCAAATACGTCTGGCTCAGCCCCGCGTAATCCTGCGGATTGGGTTGTTTCAGGAGCGACTGCTGGAAATAATAAGCCGCAGCCGTTTGGTTGTTTTGAGACAGGGCCAGCGAGGCCAGCGAATAGTTCGATTTATGATTCTGGAACTCCTGTTCCAGCGCGAGTTGGTAGAACGCATTGGCCGAAGCGGGTTCGTTACTGGCCGTGTACAGGTCGCCCAGCCCATTAAAATACCCAGCCTGACTTTGCCGGAATGTTATCAGTCCACCTGATGCTAAAAGCACGAGCACACCCACCACGCCCCCTATTCGAAACAGGCTTAGTTCGAGCCGTTTGGGTTTGTAGAGAACCCGATAAACGGGCAGGTTTTGCTGGTAAACAGCCCAGAAATTAATCAGCACATAGGCCACAAAGACGATGCCCATAGCCAGATGCGTGTACACAATCACATCCTCGAACATCTCCACCAACGGGTCGTTGGCCGTTGCGAAGCCATAAGCCATTGTGAGGGTCGTGAGCAAAGCCAAACCCGCATAAAAATAAGACCCCGCATCCCGAAAGGAAAACGCTTCCTGCTGCTCAAGTAACCGCCGGAACCCCCAAATACCCAGCGTTACAGAAATTAAATAAAGAACGAAGGGGCTAATGGCCAGCACGTCCCACTCAATATACTTCGCGTTTTTTAGCCAGATTAGGGCCAGATTAATCAGATACAAAAGGCTGACAAACAAGAAGTTATTGACACCTAACGTCCGCCGTTGGTTCACCTGCGCGGCACTACTTTCTGCCCGGCCCGCCGATGTAATCCAGACTAAGCCCGCAATGATTTCGGCAGCAATAAAGAAGATAAACCCGATGCTAAAAATCAGCAAAACAGGCATTCCATAACTCACCACCGTCAAGGCTGGAAACTGAACCGGCGATAACGTCCCTAAAGCAAGAGTGACAAGACCCAACAAAAAGCTAAAAACGCCAAGCCGGACTACAATTGGATAATCGGGCCGGAAAGCGTGGAAATAATAACTCGCCGACCCAAAAACAAACGTTAAAATCAAAAAGAGGTAGTTGCCGTTCAGACCCGGCAATTCGAGCATTTCCCATCGAAAAAAGGCCAGCCCAATAATCAGTGCGGCCATAGTGATTAGATACCGGATGCGGTCGAAACGGGTAATGGCGCTCAGCAACAAGACGAATACCGCGCAAATTCCAAACAGAAAAGCCGTTGCCATACCCGGACGAACGAGCATGGCGGAGGGCACAAATTGTTCAGAAACGGCATAGGCTTTGCCATTCACAGCATAGTCGAGCAGCCCATCGGAGAAGGAATGAAAGGTAACAGGCACTTCGTTTAGCTCGCTCAACACATCCCAGCGAACCACATTGCCCAAGCCCCGCGACCAGGCAACAACGAGCAGCACTAAACTGATAATGAAGACACTAAGGCTAAACAGATACGTAAGCCGGTACCCTCGGCTCCAGGCTGACCAGAAAAATAAGGATGACATGAAAGAAAAACGAGATTGCACGCCGGATAGTGCCTATTGGTAAAGCTATAAGGCTTTCAAAAGCCTTATAGCTTTGGCTACCCCCGCCCGCTCATCTTCGTCAATTTTAACAACTTCCAGGCGACTTCGTCCGACAATTGGCCCGGCTGCAACCGCCATTGCCAGCTCCGGCCACCCAAACCAGGGGTATTCATCCGGTGCGTTTCATCAAGGTTCAGAGTGTCCTGAACGGGGAGAATGGCCAAACGGGCAACGGATTGCATCGTCAGGCGGCATATCTGGTCCACTACATTCTCCTCGGTAATCTCAACCCCAAGATACTCGCTCATGCGCTGACGATGTATCGCATCCGACTCGCGAAACCAGCCCAGCGTTGTGTTATTGTCGTGCGTGCCGGAGTAGACTACAACATTTTCGGTATGGTTGTGAATGGCATAGGTTGAGGTCGGCATATCGTAGCCAAACCCAAACTGCACCACACGCATACCGGGAATGCCATAATGCCGCAGATAGGGCTGAATACCAGCCGCTTTATCCCCCAAATCTTCGGCAATAATGGGCAGCTGGACAAACTGCCGGTGCATGGCGTGTATGAATGCTTCGATAGGCGCTTTGACCCACTCACCTACCCTGGCGGTCGGTTCGTGGGCCGGAATTTCCCAATACTCGGCAAAGCCCAGGAAATGGTCTAAACGGGTCAGGCTGTAGAGCGACATCTGATGCCGAAGCCGGTGCATCCACCAGGCAAAACCCGTGCGCTCGTGCTCAGCCCAGTTATAAATTGGGTTGCCCCACCGTTGCCCGTCCTCACTAAAATAATCGGGGGGAGCACCGGCCACAAACAACGGCTGAAAGGCAGCATCGAGTTTAAACAAGATGGGGTTGGCCCAGACATCGGCGCTGTTGAACTGCACATAAATCGGAATATCGCCGATGATGTGAATCTTCTTGCCGTAGCAATAGGCGATCAATTCATTCCACTGCCGCAGAAAAAAATACTGAATCACCTTAATAACGGCAATCCGGTCATGAAGCAACTCGGTTTGGCGGGTCAGTGCCGCCGGGTCACGCTGGGCGAGTTCATGGGGCCAGCACGACCAGACAGGCTCACCAGTAGATTCCTGCAAGGCCGTAAAGAGCGCATAATCGTTCAGCCAATCGGCTTGCCAGGCACAAAAGCGGTCATAATCTGAGCGTTGAGCTTCGGTTGCGTCGCGCAGAAAGGTCTCGGCAGCTTGCTGCAAGAGAGGCCGTTTTTTAATCCAGGCAGTATGAAGTATGGATGAAGGCTGACTTAGCGGCCCCGATAAAACACCTGAATCTGCATCACCTGATTCGGTAGGCGTTACGCTTACATTCTGAATAGGTTGCTCGTTGAATACGGCTAACTCTCGATGACTCAACCAATTTTCATCGGCCAGCTTCTCTAAGCTAATCATCAGACTATTGCCCGCGAACGCTGATGGGCTACTATAAGGCGAAAAACCTGAGCCGGGGTCAACGGGCGTAAGCGGCAGAATTTGCCAGTACGTTTGCCCGGATGCTTCGAGAAAATCAGCGAACTGGTAGGATTCGGGTCCTAAGTCGCCCACCCCATGCGCCGAAGGCAGGGAGGTGATATGAAGCAGTATTCCGCTTGAACGTTGTTGAAGCATGAAAAAAGAAGTCGTGAGTCGATATTATTCGTCAATAGTCATCAATTCAGGATTACCCTACGAGCTATAGACCGGCCACTGCTGACTATCGACTAATAACTATCGACTTGTTTTTGTACAAATCCGCGCCAGCCTGCTTTTGTTCAGCTTTTTTCGTAAAATCCTAACGGCCAAACCCCTTCCGGCATGAATCAGGCGGAAAATGCCTGAACCGTTCCTTGACCTTACGCGGTTTTTCTCCTACTTTTGCAGTCCCAAACAATGGGCAATCGGTAATCAAACGCATATTTTATACAAATGACAACGGCAACGGCAGTCAATAAGGGAAAGATTACGCAAATAATCGGGCCGGTCGTGGACGTGAGTTTCGAGGGCGAAGGCACCCGAATTCCCGCCATTCTGGACGCGCTACAAGTGACAAAATCGAATGGCCAGCAGGTCATTCTGGAAGTTCAGCAGCACCTCGGCGAAGACCGCGTTCGCGCTATTGCGATGGACTCGACCGACGGCCTGTATCGCGGCTTAGACGTTATTGATCTCGGCACGCAAATCTCCATGCCCGCAGGCGAGAACATCCGGGGCCGTCTGTTCAACGTGGTGGGCGAAGCCATTGACGGTATTCCTCAGCCAAAATCAATTGGCGCCCGTTTGCCAATTCACCGGGCTTCCCCAAAATTTGAAGACCTCGCCACCTCGACGGAGGTTCTTTTCACGGGTATCAAAGTTATCGACCTGCTTGAGCCTTATGCAAAGGGGGGTAAAATTGGTCTTTTCGGTGGCGCCGGGGTGGGTAAAACCGTGTTGATTCAGGAGTTGATTAATAACATCGCGAAAGCGTATTCGGGCCTTTCAGTGTTTGCCGGTGTGGGCGAACGTACCCGCGAGGGAAATGACCTTCTGCGCGAAATGATTGAAGCCGGTATCATTAAATACGGCGACGACTTCAAGCATTCGATGGAAGAAGGCGGCTGGGACCTGACCAAAGTCGATTTGGCCGAGATGACCAAAAGCCAGGCCACGTTCGTGTTCGGGCAGATGAACGAGCCGCCGGGAGCACGCGCCCGCGTAGCCCTGTCGGGTCTGACCATTGCCGAACACTTCCGTGATGGCGATGGCGAAGGTGCCGGTCGGGATATTCTGTTCTTCGTTGATAACATTTTCCGGTTCACGCAGGCCGGGTCGGAAGTGTCAGCTCTGCTGGGCCGGATGCCATCGGCCGTCGGATACCAGCCCACGCTGGCTACGGAAATGGGTATCATGCAGGAGCGCATTACGTCGACCAAGCGCGGTTCAATTACGTCAGTACAGGCTGTTTACGTACCTGCCGATGACTTGACCGACCCCGCGCCAGCTACAACCTTCGCTCACTTGGATGCCACAACGGTATTGAGCCGGAAAATCTCGGAATTGGGCATCTACCCCGCTGTTGACCCGCTCGATTCGACCTCGCGGATTCTGAGTGCCGAAGTTCTTGGCGATGAGCACTATAATACGGCTCAGCGGGTGAAGGAAATTCTGCAACGCTACAAAGAATTGCAGGACATCATTGCTATTCTGGGTTTGGAAGAATTGTCGGAAGAAGATAAACTGGTTGTAAGCCGGGCGCGTCGGGTACAACGCTTCCTGTCGCAGCCGTTCTTTGTGGCCGAACAGTTTACGGGTCTGAAAGGTGTTCTGGTGCCAATTGAAGATACCATCAAAGGCTTCAACGAAATCATTGATGGGAAGTATGACCACCTGCCCGAAGCAGCGTTTAACCTTGTCGGCACGATTGAAGATGCTGTTGTAAAGGGCGAAAAAATGCTGAAAGAGGCCGGTCAGTAAGGTTTTTGGTGTATGATTTCAACATGATAACGAATGTTGTAAATCAACTATTCACACTCAAATCCTGACAGTTCATTAACAAACTCACTATGTTATGAAAGCGATTCGATTTGGGTTAGGATTAGCCTGTTTATCCTTGAGTTTGATGACAACAGGTGCTTTGGCACAGGTAACAATACCCTCGGTTCCGACGGTTCCGGCAACACCCATCGTCGGTGGTGCGATAAAGGATACGTCGATTACACCCGGTGTCCCGGCTATGTCAGCGTCGGCGATTTCGGCGGATAGTTTGCCAGATAGCCATTTAGATAAAGCAGTGGCAGCTCTCGATAAAGGCGATAAAGCGACTTCAGCGCAGGAACTTAAAACGGGGATTGCGGGCCTGGAAGCCGAAGTGCAAAAGAAACCGACTTCATTTAAAGACAAGTTACTGGCTCAGGTAGGCAAGCTTAAAGCGTTTCTGCCACTTATTGCCGGTGGCGGACTAAGCAGCGGTGTTCTTGGTAAAGCCGTTGGCCTGGCTAAACTCGCGTCGGGTGGCAATCGGCTCGAAGGTTTACTAACAGCAGGCTCGTTGCTTGGCAAAACCAGTCAACTGACGAGCGGGCTGTCTGGTCTCGGCAGTGCGATGTCGGTGCTGGGCGGGGGTGCCTCAACGGGTCAGTCACTGATTTCAACCGCGTTGAGTAGCGTCAGCAAATTAGATCAGGGTGGCGTGGTAGCGAAAGCGGCCGAACCCGCCGTGAAAAGTCAGATTGGCAGCATACTAAATTTTGTAAAAGGAGCTTTATAAATTAATGAATAATGTACAATGAACACCACCGGCTACTGATTCATTATCCATTATCCATTATCCATTATCCATTGTTATGACAGTAGACATTATTACTCCCGATCGCAAGGTCTTTTCTGGTGAAGCCAGCGCCGTTACATTTCCGGGCAGCGAAGGGCAGTTTCAGGTGTTGAATAACCATGCACCATTGGTTAGTACGTTAGCTAAAGGACAGCTTATCGTTCAGACGGCGTCGGGCCAGCAGACGTTTACCGTTGACGGTGGCGTGGTCGAAGTGCTTCAGAATAAAGTCCTGGTGCTTGCCGAGGCTGTTGTCGTTTAGAATAGGTTTCATGTTTAGAGAAAAGCGATTCACTACCTATCGGTGAACCGCTTTTTTTATGGCGGCTTCGCCCCTTTTCTACGTTACTTTGTCACTTTCGCTTCATCATGGCTACTAAACCCTTTATTGTCGGCATCACCGGCGGCAGCGCTTCTGGTAAAACCTCGTTTCTGAAAGACATTCTGAATGCCTTCACCGACGAGCAGATTTGTCTGATTTCGCAGGATAATTATTACAGAACACTGGATTATGTTCCCCGCGATCAGAACGGGGTTTGTAATTTCGACCTCCCCCAAACCATTAACCATGAGCGGTTTGCCGAACATTTGAGCCAGCTTCATGCCGGTCAAACTATAGAAACGCCCGAATACACCTTTAATAAACCGAATGCCATAGCCAAAACACTAATCTATCGGCCTACGCCAATCATAATTGTTGAAGGATTATTTGTTTTCCATTTTCCGGACGTAGCCAGTCAGTTAGATCTGAAAGTTTTTATCACCGCCAAAAATAGAATAAAATTAGACCGGCGCATTAGTCGGGATCAGGCTGAGCGCGGTCTTACCGAAGAAATCATCAATTATCAGTGGGAGAACCACGTCCGCCCAGCCTATCGTGAGTTTGTCAAACCTCATAAAGAACAGGCAGATATTGTCATTCCAAACAATCTTCATTATCAAAAGGGACTGGACGTGGTGGTTGCGTTTTTGAGAACGAAGGTATAGGTGTAAGGCGGCTGGAAACCCGCCTTACACCTTATAGCTCAATCACGACCCCGTCACTTTCCGGATAACCGGTGCACGTCAGCACCCACCCTTCGGCGAGGTCGCGCTCCGTCAGCACATCGTTGACCGTCATGTGAACACGCCCCGCCCGGCAGTAGGCCATGCAAGTTGAGCAGCGCCCGCCCCGGCAGCTATACGGCAAGGGCACGCCTTCATCTAAAGCTGCCTGCAAAATAGATTTGTAAGCCGGTACCTGGATGTCAATCTCACGATTTCTGAACTTCAGTAATACAGTTCTGTCTTTGGCGAAGGCAGGCGGGGGCGTGAGAACAATCGGCTCTATCACAAAGTTTTCGCGCCGAATCTGGTCCGATCGGAACCTGCTGAACACCAGCGTAAACTGCACCATTCGCATATAATCGGCGGGGCCGCAACTGTAAATTTGGAGTTCTTCACGCTTCGATGTTCCAATTAACTCAGGTAGTAGTCGCTCAAGCATGACATTATTCAGCCGACCCCGCAAGTCCTGCCATTCCTCAGACGGATTGCTGAGCAAATAGAGCAGTCGAAACCGTTCAGGGTGTTGGTGTTGGAGGTCATCTAATTCCTTCCGAAAAATGATGCTTCGCTCGTTCGGGTTGCTGTATAAAAGCGTTACACGCTGGGTCGGGTTTGTCTGCAAAATATGTTTCAACAGGGCAAAAAGGGGTGTTATGCCACTGCCCGCACCAAACAACACGAAGTCGCCCGGTTGGTCTTCATCAAGCGTAAATCGCCCGGCGGGGTACAAGCTTGTCAATACATCGCCAACTTGTAATGTATCGTGCAGGTACCGCGAAATCTCGCCGTTCTGAACCCGCTTGATAGTTAGTCGTAACAGCTTTTCACTGGGTGCCGAACTAAGTGAATACGACCGTCGTGCCTGATGGCCATGATGCTCTAAAATCAACGTCAGAAACTGTCCGGCCTGGTAGGAAACGGGTTTACCATTCAGCGCTTCCAGAAAATAGCTGTTGGTATTAGTCGTTTCGGAGACAATACGGACAACACGTAGATAAAGAAAATCGTCAGACATAGAACAAGTCAGCTTTACCCAAAACTAATCAAATACACTCTGTTGTTTGAAAGCCCATAACGTTTCCCCAAATTTGCCCAGCCTGTTGTGGTGACATTTATCTGTCATTCGTTGTTCCGTTTAAAATACCAGGTCCAACTTAATGGAAGCACTCTTAGAAGAAGTTCAGCGCGTGGGTTACGTCAATCAGCCCGTAGCCGAAAATATAGACTTAGTAGCCGAGATTAACCGGCTCAAAAAAGAGAAAAACGCCGTTATTCTGGCCCATTATTACGTGGATGGATCTATTCAGGACATTGCCGATTACATTGGCGATAGCCTGGGCCTAAGCCAGCAGGCAGCCGCCACACCCGCCGACATGATTGTGTTCTGTGGGGTGCATTTTATGGGTGAAACCGCCAAAGTCCTGTCGCCCCAAAAGAAAGTTGTCATTCCCGACCTCAACGCAGGCTGCTCCCTCGCCGACTCGGCCCCGGCAGATAAGTTCGCGGCCTTTAAGGCGCAGTATCCCGACCATATTGTGCTGTCGTATATTAATTGCTCGGCTGAAATTAAGGCGCTTTCCGATATCATCGTTACGTCGTCGAACGCGCTGAAGATTGTTGAGAGCTTACCCAAAGACCAGAAAATCATTTTCGCTCCCGACGCGAATCTGGGCCGTTTTGTTTCCAAGAAAACCGGTCGCGACATGGTGCTTTGGGATGGCGCCTGCATTGTTCACATCGACATTTCGCTTGAAAAACTGCATAAGTTGCGGGCTGATTATCCTGAAGCGAAGTTTATTGCCCACCCCGAATGCCAGGAACATATTCTGAGCGAGGCCGACTTTGTCGGCTCGACGACAGCCTTGTTGAAATACGTAGTGGATAGCCCCGAACAAACGTTTATCGTGGGCACAGAAGCGGGCATTCTGCACAAAATGAAGCAGGCCGCGCCAAACAAGAAAATCATTCCGGCTCCGGCCAGTCAGAACAACACCTGCGCCTGCTCGGAGTGTCCGTACATGAAAATGAATACGCTCGAAAAGCTGTACAATTGTATGCTCTACGAACAGCCGGAAATTATCGTCCCGGAAGCTGTGCGGGTGAAAGCCTATGAATCAGTAGCGCGAATGCTGGAATTATCGAAATAAACCGCAAAAAGCGATGCAACAAATTATTTTGCAACCTTAAACGCCCGACGAATTGCGCTTAGTGAAGCAATTCGCTAAAGTGATGAAGATTAAAACGGCAACGGTAAAGGAAACACCTGCCCAGAAGCGCGAACGGGAATTTCTGGAAGGTATAGACCGAAGTGCGGAACAAGTGAAGGCGCATCTTCGCGGTGAAATGAAACTTAAATCGATGGATGAGTTTTTGAATGAGCTTTAAGAGACTGTCTAAAAATAGCATTTTGATAAAAATAAGGAGCCGGTAAGTTTGTAGGAACAAAGAACCACCAATGTATCCTACTGATCTGACCGACTCCCAATGGCAAGTTATTCAA
>NZ_BAAGTT010000057.1:0-36894 GCF_054781775.1 Spirosoma areae
AAACTATTATAAACCAACGGGTTCGGAAGACAAAAAGTAGAGTAACTTCGGACTAAGAAAAAAATGGTAAACGCACTGAACGACTAACTCAAAACGGTCAACTTATTTCCGGACGATACAAAGAATACAGTCCGTGAATCATTCGGACGTTTTTCTGAACGATTGCCGGGTAAGCAGGAAAGGGCTGGAAATAGCCCTTTTTGCGTTCAATAAACCCGTTCAGTTTAATAGTTCAGCGTTTTTGATAATGAAAGGGATTTTTTGAACAATATGCATGAATTCAACTAACGGGAACAAGGTGGCGAAAAGTCTCTCTTCTCATTTCACCATATCGATGGCCCAACTCTATCTATCCACTTTTGGCTGACGAGGTACAGTTTATAGCTGAACTTTGTCACTCACAATAGCTTTTCAACGATAACCCTCAAAATAGACTTCTTCGTGTACACAATAAAGTTAATTATGCCTGCCAAATGCGTTGGCAAATCATTTTTATATTGTTGGCAATCCCAGCTCTTTCAAAAATTCATTGTGCTTGTATGTATTTGTTTTAATGCTTTCATTGATTGAAGTCAACCTTGCGTTTACTTCTTTTAAGTCAATCTGAACTTCGTCAAAAGATGTGCTTACATATCTTGAAATGTTTAGATTATAGCCGTTCTTTTCAATTTCTTCGAGTGAAACCCGGCGAGCGTAGCGTTCAATGTGTTCGGGTCGATATTTATACGTATCTACAATTTTTTGAATATCATTCGGTTCTCCTGTTTCACCCTCTCTTAGTGTGTTTTGCCGTTTGCCTTTTTCATAATGCTCACTGGCATTGATAAACAATACATCATCCTGCTTTTTGCATTTTTTCAAAACCAAAATACAAACAGGAATACCCGTTGAGTAAAACAGGTTAGATGGCAAGCCAATGACGGTGTCGATGTGATTGTCTTTTAACAGTTTAGTCCGTATTCGTTCTTCGGCACCGCCACGGAATAAAACGCCGTGCGGCAGGATGATGGCCATGGTGCCTTCCGTTCCCAAAAAGTGAAAGCCGTGCAACAAAAAAGCAAAGTCGGCGGCCGATTTAGGGGCTAAGCCATAACTCTTGAAGCGAAAATCTTCGGCCAGCGTTTCGTTTGGTTCCCAACGCAGGCTAAAGGGTGGATTGGCAACAATGGCATCGAACTCAATCTTTTTGGCCGGGTTCATTTCGTTGAGCAAATCCCACTGATTTTCTAAGGTGTCTCCGTGGAATATCTCAAACTCGGTGTCTTTCGTACCGTGCAACAGCATATTCATCCGGGCCAGGTTGTAGGTGGTGATGTTCTTTTCCTGCCCGTAGAGTTTGCCAATGCTGCCGCCATTATCCTTGATTCGTTTCCTGACATTCAGTAGTAAGGAACCAGAGCCACACGTGAAGTCAAGCACCTTGTCAAACTTTTTCTTTTTGCCAGACGTGGGATCTTGACTGTCCAGGACGACGATTTCAGACAGTATGGTTGAAATTTGTTGGGGTGTATAAAACTCACCCGCTTTTTTGCCCGAACCAGCGGCAAACTCGCCGATCAAGTATTCATACGCATCGCCAAGGGTATCTGCATCAGCAGAGAACTCCGCTATACCCGCTGCAATTCTCTGAATAATGTTGCATAGTTTTTTATTCCGTTCGGTTGACGTTTTGCCAAGTTTTTCAGAATTCAAATTGATTTCTGAAAACAGCCCCTGAAAGGCCCGTTCAAACGATTCGTTTTCAATGTAGCGAAAACCGGCTTCGAGCGTTACCAGCAGCTCATTGTTTTGCGTTCTGGCCAGCTCGGTGATGTTGCTCCACAGGTGCTGGGGCTGGATCACATAATGCACTTTCCGGCGCATCTGTACTTCAAAATCCTGTACATCTGCTTCGTTTTCGGCATACCAAATCTCCAGTGGTGTAGTCACTTTAAGTTTGGACATCACATCCTTAGGCGTATCATCTGGGTAGTCTGACCCTAATTCTTTTTTTGCCGATTCTTCATAGTTATACGACAGATACCGAAGGAAAAGAAACGAGAGCATATAATCACGGAAATCGTCCGCGTTCATAGCGCCCCGCAGTTGGTCTGCTATATCCCAAAGGGTTTTGCCAAGTTTTAATTGTTCTTTATTTATCATACTAGTGGTTCAGAGTTTTCTTCCGCGAATAAAACACCATTGAATTTGTAATTACTTAAATAGTTGGTAAATATATTGCTGAAATACTCTTTATTCTCTTCTACCATTTCCACGGGTTCAAATAATGAATATGCTCCATGACTCATAATATTCACTAATCTTGAATGTAAAGTTCTCTCTCCATCATCACCATCTATTTCCATACAATCTGAAAACTTGGTAAATCCGTGAAAGTTAGCCGACTTTTCAAGTATCGTTCTTAAAATATTAAAATGATACGTAAATAATTTGTCTTCTTCAATTGCCTTTTTTATTTCTTGTACTAATGAAACGTGATATACAAATGGTGAATCTGTAGTTGACTTTAATGAGTATCCATTGAGTGATTTCTTGATAAAAAACTTCTTAGCGTTACCGAATTCATTACAAAGGACATTAAAAAAAAGCGCGTGGTGAGTTGACACAATCGTTTTGATTTCATTGCCGTCTGTTTTAATCAACTGTGCTAAATGGTGAGCTACGGAAATGGCGTTGTGGTCATCTAAAGATGAAATTGGGTCGTCAATGTAAATGTATCTAACCCAGTCGTATGCTTCTTGCTTGTCTATTGCTAATTGTGCGACAGCTAGAAAGAAACACCAAATAAAAAGTCTTTCTTCACCTCTCGAAACTTTGATATAGTCGTGTGTAATAGTTTCTTCATTTATACGTTCTTCTCTGGTGAACCTAATATTCCATTCAGTGTAATCTATATAAAAATCGAAATCTGTATATCTTCTTAACAAGGGCCTAATTCTGTTTTCCATTTCAAGTTCAGCCAAGCCTTCAAAAAATTTTGAGTCCTTGTTGATTCTCAAAACCCTTTCGGTATCATTATCTAAGTCATTATCCCAGTAAAACAGGTCTTCAGTAAAGGCATTGAAGTATAACGTGTCAGCACTGTCATCAGTCTTTCCAGCTTGTTTGAAAGACATTGATAAACGTGTTTTACCAGTGCCGTTGTATGCGAAAAGCAGGTGTACTTTTTTGTCTTGACCTCTTAGGTAATTAACAAAATCCTCTAATTGAGCAAACGAATAGTGTTCGATAGCAGCCATACTCTAAACATTCATTTTTGGAAATAACCCCTGCATCAAGCCCTTTTTATGCAACTTTAATTGCGCTAGTTTCTCCGATTCTGCCGTGATTAAAGCATCTAATGAGGAAAGAAAAGAAGCTATTTTTTGTTGTTCTTTAAATTTTGTAGGAATAAGGAAAGGAAATTCTTTAATTTGTTTTTGCGAAAGCATTGGAATTGCACCCATAGCTCTATTCTTTCGAACCTCGATTTGGATTCTGTCCCCAATTAATATATAATACAAAAATTTAGCATCACAAGTGATATTTTTTAGTAACACCATACTTGGGTTAATTGTAGCTTGACCTATTTCTCTGTCAATTATTGCACAATCGCCTAATGTTCCTCGTTGTGAAAAAATAATATCTCCAACTTCAACCATAATTTCTGGTGATTCGTTATACTTTTCCCAACTAAGATATGTTGGGTCTTTCAATTCAAGCAATTGATTTTGAATGTGCTTTCCGCCAAGAACTAATGCTCCTTCACCTTGACCTACCAAATCTTCAGTTGTGTAACCTCTATATCCTATCCGACCCTTGACTAGACAATTTTCCTCTACAATCGTTTGAACCCACTCCCCATCCTCCTTAAACTCAGGAAAACGCCATTTAGGAACGTTTTCGCCTTCTTGCGGGAATAAGTTTTGCATCAAGCCTTTTTTATGCTCTTTTAAGGCGTCTAATTTTTGGCTGTGGGCGGCAATTAATTCATCTAAGGAAAAAAGGAAAGAAGCGATTTTCTGTTGTTCTTTTAGGCTTATTGCGTAAGAAATTTTCACACTTGCAACATCCGACTGCCCTATTGTAGTCATAGTAGCAGTTTTACCTTTCGCTATCATCTGACTTCTAACATTATTAGATTTGAGTAAATAATGCAGGTAAATAGGGTCAATTACTTCTTTTTTAGGACGCATCCTAATTAAATGTCCATCATATGTAATACACTCTGAAGATCCTAAATAAATATTAGATTTTGCGATTCCTTCTGGAACAAGAGATGACCTTGTGAAGAATATATCTCCAGCTTCTACTCTATTTTTTTCAAATTCTGTTTGGCTAAGTTTTAAAAAAGACAAGTCGTCTTCATTAATTGTTGATTCAGTGTACATATTAATTACGTTAATGAGCCTATATCCACTGCCTACTTTTTTCGGGTCATTAAATACACCATTTGAAAATCCATTTGCAGCTAGATTAATGAGAGTATCGTTTTTCCACTCCCCCTCATTCACAAACTCAGGAAAACGCAATTCGGGTACTAATTTATTTGTGCTGTTATTCATTATTTTGTTGAGTGGCGTTTAATTCGTTCAGTATCAACGTTTGTAAGGCTGCTTGGGGCAGTAAAAGTTGGTACTCCGCTACGCCAATCGGTTTATTGATGTCTTGCAGGGCTATTTCTACGTCGAGGTGGTCTTTATCGGCGCAGAGAATGATGCCGATGGATGGGTTTTCGGTTTCGCTCTTTTCCAGCCGGTCGAGCAGGGAGAGATACAGATTCATTTTCCCTACGTATTCGGCTTTAAAGCTGCCAATTTTCAATTCGATGGCCACCAGCGAACGAAGGCCCCGGTGAAAGAAAAGCATATCGACAAAATATTCCTTGCCATTGTATTCCAGCCGGTATTGGTTGCCAATAAAACTAAACCCTTTGCCCAACTCCAGTATAAACGCTCTGATTTTGGCGATGAGTCTGTTTTCCAGTTCCACCTCTTTGAGGGGTTCGGTAACGCCCAAGAATCCCAGATTATAGGTGCTTTTAAATACTTCGTTGGCGTAATCGGCATGGGCCGCTGGCAGCGTCTGGTCAAAATTGTGGGTTTTGACTTGTTTCTGCGCCTGACCAAAACTGTCCATTTTGATGGCATTGAGCAATAAATCTCTGGACCACGCTTTTGTCAGGGTTTCGTTGGCATAAAATTCGACTGCTTCAAGTGATTGTATCTTGTCAAGCAACAGCAAGTTGTGCCCCCAGGGCAAAACTGCTACAGCTTGTAGCAGTTTTATATCGGCCTGATAGTAACGCTCATAAAAGCGTTTCATATTCCACAAGTTACGGGGAGACAACCCCATATCCGGAAACTCGTTTTTCAGGTCAATGGATAATTGGTTTATCACACCGCTGCCATAGCCTTCTTCCAGTTGCTTTTCTGAAAGCAGCTTTCCCAGATTCCAATAAACCGATTGTGTGCCGCTATTTACCTGTCGGGCAATCAAAATACGGGCCGTGCGGATTTGGCTAATCGCTTGCTTTACTATGTCGGCATACGCTGCCTCGGTCAAGTGCGGTGGCGTTAGTTTGCTTTTACTCATACGCTGCTAACCCTGAAATCTCACGCCCTTCGGCTATTTTCTTTAATTGGGGCACCAGGTCTTCCATTAACGCCAGCTCTTTGAGTCGGCGTTGTTTCCAGCCAAGTTCCAGCGGCTCCAACAGGTCGGTGAGTTTTTCGCCGTCGAAGATCATCCGGCTCATAATGCCATCCGTAAACGCCTTCAGGTCAGCCGTTTGCAGTCCGTGTTTGTTGGCAATGACCGCCAGTTCCTTTTCGTTTTTTTCTACTTTAAACGTATCGTAGCCTTTGGTCAACGTAGCCGTATCCTGGCCGCTGTTCCAGTCCAGGCTATTGATGTAGTCCGTTAAGTCTTCCTGCTCGTCCATCAGGTTGGCATTGGCACTCAGCAAACTAATTACCTGTTCTTTGGTCATCTTTTGCCGAGCGGGTTTCTTCTGCGTACTGTCGGCAATCAGGCTCATGATGTAGTCGTAGTCAATCACGGCCGACGCAAAAAGCACAAACTCAAAATCCAGCTGCTGAATGTCGGGCGGGGCTGCGTCGCCTTCTTTTTGCTGTATTTCCTTTAGTTGTTTAGCGGTTTCCAGATACGAGCTTCTAAACTCCTGCAAAGTTTCGGTAGGCAAAATGGCATCTATTTTAGCCTGCTGTACCTCGTCTAAATCGGTGTATTGGTCTAGCTGGGTTTTTAGCCGTTGTACTTCCTTAAAGTTTTTCACAAAGGCAATCCGGGCGGCATCGCCTTTCAGGTTATACACGTCCTGCGGTTCGTTTACCAGATTTTGCTGCTGCATGAAGCTGCCCAAGGCTTCAATGGCTTTCTGGTATTTCTCAATCACCACAGGAGCAGGGTCAACAAGCCAGATTTCTTTGGCCCGTCCGTTGTCATCGCCCGAGAAGAGAGCAATGGCCTGGTTTACGGCGTCTTGTTGGAAGCGAAAATCCAGAATGTTGCCGTACGGTTTGGTGTCGTTTAGTATCCGGTTGGTCCGGGAAAACGCCTGTATCAACCCGTGGTATTTCAGGTTTTTGTCCACATACAAGGTATTCAAATATTTGGAATCAAAACCTGTCAGCAACATATCCACCACGATGGTAATGTCAATTTTGTTTTTGTGGGGGTAATCCTTGTTGCTGTATTTCTGGTCTTTTATCCGGCTTTGCACATCCTGATAATACAAATCAAACTCGTTGATAGAATGACTGGTACCATATTGCCGGTTGAAGTCGGCAATGATTTCGGTCAATGCTTTTTTCTTCTCTTCAGGGTTCTGTTTGTTATCTTCTTTCTCCTGCGTTAAATCTTCCTGCAATTGTTTTATGTCCGCAGCATTCTTTTGACTTTGCTGGTCGCCGTCTTTTGCAATAAGCTGCGCCGGTGGAGAGAACACACAAACTACGTTCAACGGAACATAAAGGTCGTCGGCCTCTTTCTTTTTCTTCTGACTATTTTTGAACAGCTGATAATACTCGATTGCGTTATTGATCGAAGCGGTTGCCAACACCGCATTAAAACGCCTTGAATTGGTAGCCGCGTTGTGTTTGTTCAAAATGGCTTCGACGACAGCCTGTTGCGCAATCGGCTCACCGGGTTTGGCGTTTTGCGTGCCTTTCCCTTTAAAATAGTCGATATGAAAGCGCAATACATTTTTGTCGTCAATGGCGTGGGTTATGGTGTAAGCGTGTAATCTCTTTTGAAAGATATCCTCGGTAGTTATTTTGGAGCCCTGTTCGCCTTCTCTGATGTAAGAAGTAGCATTTTCGTCGAAGATAGGCGTGCCTGTAAAGCCAAAAAGCTGCGCATTTGGGAAAAACTCTTTAATGGCTTTATGATTATCCCCAAACTGCGACCGATGGCACTCGTCAAAGATGAACACGATTCGCTTGTTGCTCAACGGCTCCAGGCGTTCTTTGTAGTTTTTCTTATACGTCCCGTCTAACGCTAACCCTAATTTCTGAATGGTCGTAACAATTATCTTATCGGCATAATCGGTAGATAATAAACGTCTTACTAATGTTTCAGTATTGGTGTTTTCTTCTACGCTTCCTTCCTGAAATTTATTGAACTCTTCGCGGGTTTGCCGGTCAAGGTCTTTGCGGTCAACGACAAAAAGGCATTTTTCAATATCGTGATTATCTTTCAGTAGGGTAGATGCTTTGAACGAAGTCAATGTTTTGCCGCTTCCTGTCGTGTGCCAGATATAGCCGTTACCTCTATTTTGATGAATGCAATCGACAATAGCTTTTACCGCATAAATCTGATACGGGCGCATCACGAGCAACTTCTGCTCGCTTTCCACCAGCACCATGTATTTGCTAATCATTTCGCCAAGTGTACACTTAGTCAAAAAATTTTCTGTGAATAAATCAAGCCTATTTATTTTTTTATTATTTATATCGGCTAATTCGTACACAGGTAAAAACTGTTCATCCGCGTTAAAGTTGAAATGCTGAATTTTATTATTGGCGAAATAGTGTGTTTTTGTGCCATTGCTCACGATAAACAACTGCATAAAACAAAGCAGTGAATTTCCGTAACCATTGCCTGGTTCATTTTTATAGTCCACGATTTGCTGCATGGCTTTTCGTGGCGAGATGTCTATTTTTTTTAATTCGATTTGTACCAAAGGCAAACCATTAATCGACAAAATAATGTCGTACCGTTGATGGCTGTTTTCTGTATTTATGCGCAACTGGCTAATGACTTCAAAATCATTTTTGCACCAGTCTTTATTATTCACCAATGTGTAATGAAGTGGCGTTCCATCCTGACGTTGGAAGTAATTCCGTTCACGCAGAAGTTTTGAAGCAGCAAAAACATCAGGATTGATGATTTCTTCACGTAAGCGTAAAAATTCGTTCTCTGAAAGTCGAACACGATTAAGTGCTTCAAATTTACTTTTGAAGTTTTGCTCAAGCGTTTTCCGATCAGCAATGTCAGGTCGATATATATATTTAAGCTCCGTTAGTTGCCTGATCAAGCTTTCTTCTAGCTGGTTTTCTCTGCTCATTCAAATTACATCACCAAATTCGGTCAAAGTTACTTTTTTACGTCGATTTATCTGCCGGTGTGTTGGCTAAAAGTGGCTCTCTGTGTTTTGTGCAGCCAAGGCTTCGTGTGTACTCATACAAAGGGGCCTAGCTATTCCCATTAGCCGGGCCGAATATGATCGGCATCGAAAGCGGTTGGACAATTACATCGTTTTAAACAGTGATGGGGTGAGTGAGTAAGCCTTAGCGGTGGCCCGCCGGTGGTCTGACACCGGTGTCGGGGATGCCTATACAATTGGGACGGCCTCAGTCTTTGACGTGCCGATTTTTACACTTAATCCAAAGCATTTCGAGCGGATGAAGGGTATTACTTTATACAAGGCTGATAATTATCAGGAGCTACTACAAAGTACCAGGCGTACATAAGACACATATCCACTACTTTCCAATTTTTCATAGTTGGTCTTTTTGCCCTCTAAGCTAAAATTTAAGTGAAACCGTTCATTTAAAGGGGCAAATTTTTAAATTTATTGAACGCATAATCACCTATAAGTTAGGCGATTATCACCATTTGGCTCATAATCCAAAAATCGTTCACGAAAAGGCTTGGCCAAATGAACGCTTATCCTAACCCAAAGACATAATCTAACCCTTGTCATGAAAGATAGAAATCGTTCACGAAAAGGTTGCCTTTTCTGGACGTTCACTATGGAAAATACAAATTATTGATAAGGCATAGAAAAGAGCGGCAATTTCTTTTTTACCGGTAAAATACTATTTTAAGAATCATCAGGAAGGTCTACGGCTACCTAAATAGGTACTCTGCCCTCAAGCATACCATCGGTTATCTGTAACCAAAACGGGTAACAACTTCCTGGGGCCTGACCAACCTTAGAAATCACTATTTTAGAAATGAATACCAACTGCCGTTTGGATAACTACGGGGCTTTACGCAACCTGGCAGCCTATGCAGGCATCTATGTACTATAGCCTTCCCTGACGATGCGTCGACTATTCTCTTTCATCGTGCTCCTAAGCAACTGCTTCGCGCCCATTTCCCTATGGGCTCAAAGCCATGCGTCTATCCCCTTTCAGACGGTTGCCTTTAAAACCTACACCGGCGATACTATCACCTACGAGTTGGGTTGGTTGGCCGTACCCGAAAACCGCCTTAAAAACCCGACAAACACTATTGAACTGGCCGTGGTTAGGCTAAAGGCTAAAAACGCAAGGTCCGATTTTCCCGTCGTATTTCTGGCCGGGGGACCTGGCCAATCCGGTATAAATTACTTGAATGAAGAATACTTTCAACGATTGGTGTTCCCCTTACAGCAAACGCATGATGTGATTCTGTTGGATCAACGCGGTTGCGGCCAATCACGCCCGTCGCTGCTTTATGCGCTGCCAGAAGCCGATAACCGGGAGATTTTCTTATCCAACAAGCGGATGTTAGCCTTGGGAAAGGAAGCTATCCAAGCCGGCACGGCTGAGTTTAAAGCAAAAGGCATTGATATAGCGGGCTATACGACCCTACAGAATGCCCATGATCTACGTGACCTATGTGGGGCGTTGGGGACAAAAAAACTAAACCTGTTAGGGGTCAGCTACGGCACACACTTGGCGCTGGTAACTGCCAGGGCTTATCCTGCCTTGATTGAACGCATGGCCTTGATTGGCACCTCAGGGGTTAACCACATGCATCACTTACCAGCTACTTACGATGAGCAGTTAAGGAAAATTGCCCAGCTAGCCGCCCAAGATTCCTTGGTTAATAAAGCAGTACCCGACATGATTTCTTTGCTCAGGCGGGTTCTTCAACAGCTTGACAGACAGCCGATCCAGGTGCAGATCGAGGATAAACGAGCCAAGCAGGTAATATCAATTCCGGTCGGTAAATTCGGTTTGCAAACGATTCTGCGATTAGACGCCGGTGACAGTTATGACTTTGTAAGTTTCCCGGCCATGCTGTATGGTATTGACCAGGGAGACTACGCCCTACTACAGGAATACATTGAAAAAAGGTACAACCAGTTTAACGGAGGATACGGCTCAGGTATTTCGGTGATGCGTCAAGCCTCGGGGGCTACCCAGGAACGCTATCAGCAGATTGCCAGAGAAGGCAAGACGGCTTTACTCAATAATGCGATGAACACGCCGGACATTTATAGTCAGTGGCCAGGCATTGATTTAGGCGATGAATACAGACAGCCGATTAAGAGCGGGGTTAACACGTTATTTATCAGTGGTACGCTGGATAGCAATACACCGGCGTCAAACGTCGAGGAGCTAAAAGAAGGCTTTCCTAACTCCCTTCATGTGCTGGCTCAGTATGCCGGTCATGAAGATATGCTACCCAACGAAGCTGTGCAGAAAATGGTCATAGATTTCTTCAATGGCGTACGCTTGACTACTACCACCGTCATGCTGGCAAAGCCTACCTTTATGGCTATCGAGCACAAATAAACCTGACTTTAGTAGGTTGCACTTGCTACTGTTATCTGGACGCCACATCCAGCCTGATCTTACTGTCCAGTTTACTGTAGCCAGTCCACATACGAGCTGTCATCTTTTACCATTCTATTTATGATGAACACTGGCACTCTACTTTCAATGGAAAAGGGGATGTAGTAGTTAAGGATTAAACCAGCTGGGTTCACATAAGCTTCACTTATAGAACAGGAAATTGAGCGTATGAATCCAACGGCATTTGCAGAATGGGAATCCATACTTATCTCATCACCAGTGAAAAATCATTATGCGAGACAAGCATTTTGTGGCCGTCCATCGGGGAGGATTACTCACTAAAGACAACCATTGCCAGTTGATGCATTGGGCTATTGGATGTTGCCAACATGTGCTGCCTCTTTTGGGAACACCTGTTGACGAACGTCTACTCTATGCGTTGCAAATAGCTAAAGAATGGGAAGAAGGTCAAGCAAAGGTAGGGAAGGCCATGAAAGCCTCCTTGGGTGCTCATGCAGTGGCCAGAGAATTGACAAATCCAATTTCGATAGCGGTCGCTCGGGCCATTGGCCAAACCGTCGCTACAGCTCATATGGCCGATCACTCATTGGGCGGTGCCTTATACGGATTAAAAGCAGTGCAACAAGCTGGTAAATCAATAGAGGAAGAGAGAGAATGGCAAAACAGTCAACTGCAAAATCTGTCTACTGATATTGCTGAGTTAGTTCAGTCAACTTTGGTTGAAAAGGTGTCAGCACTCAAGAGTCTTGAGGCACTAATTAGTTGATTGATTTATAACTTTTCCAGACTACACCTTTTATCAAGTATAAGATTATATATCTATAGTTTCATAACATAATGTAGATTATACAACAGGACCATCTTTCCAAATCTGCTGATGTCGTTGCTCGACAAACGCTAATAAGCGAGAAAAGATGGTCTTGAACTGTTTGAAATCGGTTTCCCCAACCACTTCAGTAAACACCATTTCTAAGTCAGTTAAGGTGCCAGAGAGATATAGTAGAAAATGTTTCCCTCGATCCGTTAGCATAATCTGCTGAGCCCGATGATCCCTTTGATCTGGAATGACAGCGACATAGCCCCGCTCACTCAGCTCCCCTACTAAGCGTCCCATCGTCTGTTTGGTCACCTGCGCTCGTTGCGCTAGTAAGCTACTGCGTGTACCAGTTGGATCAACATGCTGAAGTACTTGAACATGGCCGCTGCGAATCTCAGGGTAGCCATCCCGTGCCCATCGGTGCTCACTCAATTGACTTAGTAGGCGAGAAAATCGGTGTACTTGCCGAGAAATATTCTTCTGTTCGACCTGTTGACTAGCTTGTTCTAAAGAATCCATGAACGAATTTAGTCAGTAAACGTTACTATTTAGTAAGCCTTACTGACTAAATGCGCTCATGGAACCAAAGAACTTAGCCCAAGTGGCTCAAGCACTTATTCAATCCGCACTGGCCGAAGCCAACCTACAAAATCTATCCATTGCCGCCTGTGTAGTGGACTCAGGTGGCCATTTGGTCGCTCACCATCGGATGAATGGAGTCAGTTATATGGCCAATGATATTGTTCGTCGTAAGGCTACTACAGCTTGCAATTTTCGCCTACCCACGCATGTTTTTTATACGGTGTTACAACAACAGCCCACTTTGCAGTATGCGATCTCGTCTCAAGCCGACGTGTTAGCGGTTGCGGGAGGAATGCCGATTGTCGTGGATGGGCAATGTATAGGCGGCTTAGGCATCGGGGGCGGCAATTTCGAGCAGGATCAAGCTATAGCGGAGAAAGCTATGCAGTCACTAAGCTAGTAGTTTGTTACTATTCCAAGAACTTAATATTCGGTTATTCGATACTTTTCCTTGAAGAGTTTCATAACATAAGATTCGTGACTGTTGCAAAAGTAGATCAGTATATAATAAAACTGATCAGGTACTGGCAGGGCAATTACCATTCCGCCTTGTTCAACGGAAGTAAAGTGTAGGAACTTCTTTAAGTTATACGCCATAGCGGCCACATACATCACTTTGGCTGCGGCCTCTCGACCACGGGTGTTAATTTGGCGCAGCCCATAGTAATTGACCAGACTGCCTAACACCGGCTCGACCGTCGCGGACCGCAGTCGCATCATCCGTTTCCCAAACCGACTGGATAACCGCTTTATTACTCGCTCGTATTGGGCTTTATAGTAAGTATCATACAACCGTTTCTCGTTCGCTTTCTTGCCTTTACACTGCTCCCCAATAGGGCAGTGCTTGCACTCAGATGCTTGCGCTAGGTAGCGTTTTTTGGGATTTCCTTGCTTGTCAACCAACAACTTGTCAAATGCCAGGTGGTTCCCCTGACTACACGTGTAATGGTCACTCTTCGGATCGTAATCAAAACCGGGTCGCTTGTCCTTGTCCTTGCCGTGGGGAGAAACGAACCCAGGTAATCCTCGGATTTCCAGTTGTTCATAATTTTCCCCTGAACTATATCCGCACCGGCGGCCCGGCCGCATCAGCCACTACATGACTCATGACCACGCCAAAACGCTTTAAGCGGTCCTGAGTCGTGTCGACAATAGGCAGTAGATTGCGGCTATCGCGCCGGTCAGCCGAATTGGCCTGGATGTGGGTAATTACATGCTGAGCGGCATCCACGCGCACGCTCGTCATATACGATAGTTGGCGAGGCTTGCCGGTTTTGAAGGCAATGCGGGCATCGGGATCTGTAGGGCTATAATGGGTGAGATTGCTCAGCAGTTGTCCGGCTTTGTTGGGGGCCGCTTTCTTAATGTTTTTATGAAAGCGGTGGATGTGCTGTAAACGGTCTACTGAGGCCGTTAGCCGAGGTGGTCTTGGTTTACCTAACGTAGTAGGGTGTGCCTCAGAGGGCCAGATGGTAGGTTTAGGTTTAAGCCGACTCATGGATGCATTCGCCTTAATGTAGACTGAATCAATCACTTGCGTGTGACCACTCACCAGCCCTTTATGGATGCATAAACCCACGATGTGACTAAAGCAGGCGTCAAATACCGAAACCGGGATGCGTTAGCGCGTACGTGACAGGGTGCTATGACAGGGTAAGGACTGCTCCAGCCCATAGCCTAAAAAAGCCCGGATACCGACATGCAGCGTAGCTAATTCGAGCAACTTACGGTTCGAGGTAATGTTTTCTAAATTGCTTACTAATTGGAGTTTAACGAACACCAGCGGATCGATGGATGGTCGTCCAATCGGGCTATAGAAGGGTTCGAACAGGGGTCGAACAAAGCCAAAGTCCATGTCCCGTAAGAGAAGCTGGTAGAAGTGGTGGGCTGGCACGAGTTTAACCAGCGAGGTATTCGATGGATGATAGCCTAGCATGGGCTAATAACATAGCTATCCCTCAATGAGTTACTTTTGCAACAGCCACTGGCATTATGCTAACCTAACTAAAAATAAAGCATATATAAGCGGGCCAACCAAGATCCTCGTTGAGCTTCATCCCACCGATAGTCTGAACCAGCCAATGCCTCATCGCCCTTTTTTAATCCGGGGCCGCTTGGGTCTGGGGGGCTTGGGCGGTTGCGGTTGCGTTTGCGTTGTGGGCGGCTGTAGGGTGGTTTTTTCGGATGCCATACGTGCGGTTGAAGTTAGCCATGATAACCCGCAACCGGCGTTCAGAGTTTCCATAAGTAAGTGTTTGGCCGACGAGCTAGTTCAACTAGAGTTCAATTCCCAACTACCGGTCGTTTTACCCTATCCTTTTTACCCATTCACTTCACTGGGGCAACAGTAAACTCAGGCTACTAACGCCTTATCTAGCTCTATAGCTATGGATTGATAGCTCCCTAAACCCTATGAAAGCCTGTATTCTTCTCCTCCTCTTCACGGCTCAGATTGTGCCCCTGGCTACCGCTCAGTCCAGCAGCGCCACTCAGGTGAAAACCGCCCAGGGAACCCTGGAAGGGGTTATCGAAACAAGTGGTATTCGCTCCTTCAAAGCTATTCCCTTTGCCGCTCCGCCGGTGGGTGAACTCCGCTGGCAGGCCCCCAGACCCGCAAAAGCCTGGACTGGCGTCCGAAAAGCCGACAAATTTGGGGCCCGGGCCATGCAGCGGGCCGTTTTCGGGGATATGAACTTCCGCTCCAGTGGCATGAGCGAAGATTGCCTCTACCTCAACATCTGGACCCCAGCCAAGTCAGCTACTGACAAATTACCCGTCCTGGTCTACTTTTACGGCGGGGGCTATATTGCGGGTGATGGATCTGAACCTCGTTACGACGGGGGGAGCATGGCTCAACAAGGGATTGTGACCCTGACGGTGAACTATCGACTAGGGCCCTTTGGCTTTCTGGCTCATCCCGAACTCACCAAAGAATCGGCCCATAAAGCTTCGGGCAACTATGGGTTGATGGATCAGAGCGCGGCCCTGAACTGGGTTCAGCAGAACATTGCCGCTTTTGGGGGGGATCCCGGGAAAGTGACCATCGCGGGTGAATCGGCGGGTTCTTCCTCCGTGAGTGGGTTGATGGCATCGCCGCTGGCCAAAAATTTGATCCATGGCGTCATTGGGGAGAGCGGTTCGTTACTGTCCCTCCAACCGCCCGTTTCGCTGGCCCAGGCCGAGGAGATGGGTCTAAACTTCGCCAGGATGGTGGGAGCTAGTTCGTTAGCTGCTTTACGGGCGATGCCCGCCGAACAACTCCTGGAAGCCACCGCTAAACCCGAATCGCCCCGCTTCCGGCCCATTGTCGACGGCTATTTCCTGCCTAAATCAGCGGGCGAGATTTTCCGGGCGGGCGAGCAGGCTCATGTACCCTTACTGGCTGGCTGGAACTCGGAAGAAGCCAACGCCCGGTCCATTCTGGGCGATGAGCCACCGACTCCGGAGAACTACCGACGCGGGGTCCAGAAACTCTTCGGGGAGCGGGCCGAGGGTATATTGAGTTTATATCCGGCCGCCAATCCCGACCAGGTGTGGCAAGCAGCGACCACCCTGGCCAGCGACCGGGGAACGGGGTATAGTACCTGGAAATGGATCGATGCCCATAGTAAAACGGGTGGTCAACCCATCTATCGCTATTACTATACCCGCCCCCGTCCGCCTATGCGGCCCGAAATGGGCAATGCCGTAGCGGGAACGGCTGGAGGCGTCATTCGGGGAACCGAGGCAGCGGCCCTGAAGGTGCCGCCCGCTCGGGGGGCGGTGCATTCGGCCGAAATTGAGTATGCGCTGGGCAACCTGGCCACCAACCAGGTCTTCGCCTGGACCTCTGAGGACTATAAAGTCTCGAAGTTGATGCAGGCGTATTTTGCCAACTTCATCAAACGGGCTGACCCCAACGGCCCCAACTTACCCCCTTGGCCAGCCCTGAGTGGCGAGAAAGCCGTTCAAGTCATGCACATCGATGTAGCGTCGGGGGCTCAGGCTGAGCCCCCCCGTGAACGTTACCGGTTGTTAGAGCAAACGAATAACAAGTAAAATACCCCGAACACTATTGCTTTTAGAGAGTAATTTGTTGACTATCAGAAAACATAGACTCGACTGCACTCTACTTTTTTTCTGGTGCATAACCGCATAGAGCTGGATGGCCTTTTACAAACGGTCATTCAAAAAACGCCTTGGCAGTACAGGAATTGGCGAGCGCCTAGACTAATGTCCTATCTCATGGGTTTCCCAAAATAGTATTTTACCGCTATAGCGACTATCGATCATATCGATGCTATCTACTAAAATATTTTGTACTTTTTACAGGTAGTGTTCGGAAAAGGCAACCATTACGTGAACGCTTTCAGGCACGAATAGCAAGGGTCAATCTGTTTCTCTGCCCAACAAATAGCGTCTATTTGGCCAAGGGTTTTCCTGAACGGAAATGGCTGATCCTGTATTTGCACTAAAGCAATGAATAGGGCTGAGTTAATTGTTGAAATTAGCACTACTCAACTGGCACATTATTAAGATTACACGTATTGCCTTTTACTGAGCTCCACAGTAAACCATCTTAAGGTAGTGTCCAGTAAAAGGTATCAAGTCCACTTGGCACGAGGAGAGGCCTCCAGCACATCCACTTGGCGATAGAACAAGTGTGGTCTTGGGTTGATCCCGTGTGTATCCGATTTCCATCACTAAACGGTCTAGTTGGTTACGGCCGCAGCAGCGGCAGTGTAACGGTGAAGAACTGATCATCCTCCTTCACGCCCATATCGATCCCGCCCAGAAGCCGGTACTGCGTGGCAATGTTGGCCAGCCCCACCTGGTTGGAGATAACGCGGGTAGTTTTCCGTTGCAGGTTATTGCGCACCACCAACTGAGCGTCGGCGTTGGTTTCGATGCAGATAGTGAGCGGCTGTTCGGGCAGAATGACATTGTGCTTAACGGCGTTTTCAAGCAGCAGTTGGAGCGTCAGCGGGGGCATCAGGTGGTCGGTGTAGCGGGCATCAACGGCCTGTTCTAAGTGGATGTTGGTACCGTATCGGGTCCGCAACAGGTGAAAGTACGAATGCGCAAAGGCGAGTTCGTTCGCCAACGTAGCGATCTGCTCTTCGTTGGAGCGCAGCAGGTAGCGGTACACACTGGCCATTTCTTCCACAAACTGTTCGGCCTGCTGACCATCTTCTTCAAGCAGCGAGGAGAGTGTATTCAGACTGTTGAACAGAAAATGCGGGTTAATCTGGCTTCTCAGGCTGTCGAACTGGCTTTGCAGGTTGGCTTTTTTAAGCGCTTCGGTTTCCCGCAGTGTCCGTTCCCACCGCTCAAACGTTCGCACCCCTTCATAAATCGAAATGACCAAAACCCCCACGAGCGCCTGAAACAGCAACGCCCAACCCAGCCGCTCGGTCTGCAAAAGCATCAGGCGGCCACCGGCCCAGGCGTAGCAGCCGTAGATCAGCGTCACCGCAGTGCTGCCTGAGAACAGGCACCAAACAAACAGGGCCAGGAGTTTAGCCAGAATCTGACGAAGGCGTGGAAACTGTCGGTCCAGGTATAGCCCTGCTGCATTATTAACCTGCCAGGTCGCTAAAGCGAATAGGGTGGTGACCCCCGTGGCGAATAAAAACACACGCCAATTGTGCCAGTACGTACTACCCAGCAAAATCGTATTCAGCAGGCTGATGTAGACCGGAATGATGAGGGCCTGTAGCACATCGTCCTGATTGGAATAGCGTACACTTTTAATCATATTGACGACTGTGGGGTTGATAGTGGTACCAACAGGCGTTCCTTGGGTGCTAATGGCAACTGCACCCTGAAGCGCTTGCCGTCGTCTTCAATGATGAGTTTGGGTAACCCCAGCGCATAGAACCGGGCCGATAGCGTAGCCAGTCCACCCGGCTGAACCCGAATGGGGGTTTTCCTGCGTTGAATAGCATTACAGACCAACAGCGTATCCGGTCCAGACGAAAGGCATACCTCTAGCGGCTGATCGGGCAGCAGGCTGTTGTGGTGAAGGGCGTTTTCGATGAGTGTCTGCAACGACAGCGGAGGCAGGCCGTAGTCCATCAACTGGTCATCGACGTTGATTTCCCACTGCAGAGCCTTCCCAAAACGCGTGTCGAGCAGGTAGCGGTAGGCGTTCATAAAGGCCATCTCTTCGGCTACACTGACCAGCGGTCGCTGGCCGGCCTGCAAGAGGTAGCGATAGACACTCGACAGTTCGTCCAAGAACAGACCTGCTTTCTGACGGTCTTCGGCGATCAGGGCCGAGAGCGAGTTGAGACTATTAAAGAGGAAATGCGGGTTGACCTGGTTTTTAAGGCTGTCAAACTGTCTTTGGAGGCCCGCTTTCTTGATCGCTTCTGACTCCTGGACTGCTTCCCGGTATTTGTGGAGGTAGTAAATTACCTCAAAGATTGATCCCATGAGCAACACACTGGTGAAGCCGATGGTGATGAGTCGAGCGTACACCGTCCAGTCAATGGGGATCGACGCTACCTGTAGTCTGTCGCTGAGCCAGATCAAGAGCGACTGCAGCGAAGCGGTAATGACAAAGTAGCCCATGAAGGTAATCAGCACCCGCCGACGGGTTTGTCGCATGCTGGTGTAGCGACGCCGGACGTAGAGCAGCCAGCGCAGGGCAACCTCCCATATAAACAGCGCGTAGCCAATGCCCACCATCGACCAGATGGCATATGCTACGACGTCATACTGGCTATCTTGGAGGTACAACAGGTTGGTAGCCAGAATAACCAGCGGGATGCAGATTGCACGGAGCCATCGATCGTTGGGGCGTTCCAATTGAGGTAGGGAGGTTAGCACAGCCGATAACAAACGTATTGATTTTACGGGAATTTTCCACACAAACCGTGCCTATTAACCGGCTACATCGTTCCGCATGCCACTGTGTTTTGATCTTTGATTATGGGCCGGAGGGTAGTGGCTTAATTGCGTTGACTCCAGTATTTTGTGAATGGAATAAGAAGCGGTTGGCTGCCAGCCTTGTGCCCTGACAAGACAAGTCAAACCGCCCCGGTGGCCCGGCTATGGCACAACTCGTGCAGAGTAAAAGACCATTTCGTGTACGCTTATAAGCGCTAATGGCAAAGGTCAAGCTGTTTCAATGAGCAATTAATAGCGTCCATTTGGCCAAGCCTTTATTTAATCGATTATCTGTTATACCTGGCTAACATATTCTGTCGCATACGAGGTCATTAATTTTAAGCAATCTTACTTAGTGACTTGATTTTTCTTTTATAAATCGTTCATTTTGGAATTCCATAATTCCGATGTTATGAACGATTTTACAGCCACAGACCATTCCTTTACTGGGACGGACCTCACGGCTTCACCGGCTACCGCCGAAATGCCTACCACCAATGGCGACGGAATCTACCTCTCCAAAGCCGCTTTTACTGAACTACTGGCCAGAGCTTCCTATAAAGAACAGGACTGCCTGGATGAGCGGGCATTGTTGACGGTGTTATCCGAGGTACGAAGCGGCAACTTCAAAGTTCGGATGCCCGTCGATAAGTTCGGTATCAGCGGTAAAGTCTGCGATTCGCTCAACGAAATCATTTCGCTCAATGAGCAACTCACCCTTGAACTGACTAAAGCCAGCAAAACTATTGGTAAACAGGGGAAACTGACCCACCGGGTAGAGGTCCCGGCCGCCCGGGGTTCCTGGAGTACTAATGTGGAGTCGATCAACGACCTGATTTCGGACCTGGTACATCCCACTATTGAGATTGCCCACGTGATCTCGTCGGTAGCTAAAGGTGACCTCTCTCAGGAAATGACGCTGCACATTGGCGACCATAAACTACAGGGTGAATTTGCCCGGATCGCACGTGAGGTAAACGGCATGGTGAAGCAGCTAAATCTGTTTTCAGCCGAGGTAACGCGGGTGGCGCGGGAAGTGGGTTCAGAAGGTAAACTCGGTGGTCAGGCAACAATACTGGGTGCGGGCGGGGTGTGGAAGGACCTCACCGACTCGGTAAATCAGTTGGCCGGTAACCTCACCGTTCAGCTACGCGACGTATCCAAAGTGGCAACGGCCATCGCCAACGGTGACCTGACTCAAAAAATTACGGTAGATGCAAAGGGCGAGATTCTCCAGATCAAGGACGTTATCAACCAGATGGTCGACCAGCTCAACTCGTTCTCCTTTGAGGTAACACGGGTAGCGCGGGAGGTAGGTACGGAGGGCAAACTCGGTGGGCAGGCATTTGTGCCGGGCGTGGCCGGTACCTGGAAAGACCTCACCGACTCGGTGAACGGGATGGCCTCCAACCTGACGGGGCAGGTACGGAACATCGCCGAGGTGACCACCGCCGTGGCCAATGGCGATCTCTCCCGCAAGATTACCGTCGGCGTAAAAGGAGAAATCTTAGAATTGAAAAACACCATCAACACCATGGTGGATCAGCTTAACTCCTTCTCGGCGGAGGTAACGCGGGTGGCGCGGGAGGTAGGTACGGAAGGAAAGCTGGGCGGTCAGGCCGAAGTGCAGGGCGTGGCCGGTACCTGGAAAGACCTCACCGACTCGGTAAACCAAATGGCCTCCAACCTGACGGGGCAGGTACGGAACATCGCTGAGGTGACCACCGCCGTGGCCAAGGGAGACCTCTCCCGCAAGATTACCGTCGGCGTGAAAGGGGAAATCTTAGAATTGAAGGACACCATCAACACGATGGTGGATCAGCTCAACTCGTTTGCCTTCGAGGTAACACGGGTAGCGCGGGAGGTAGGATCGGAAGGCAAACTCGGTGGGCAGGCCGATGTACCGGGCGTGGAAGGGTTGTGGAAAGACCTCACCGACTCGGTGAACGGGATGGCCTCCAACCTGACGGGGCAGGTACGGAACATCGCCGAGGTGACCACCGCCGTGGCCAATGGCGATCTCTCCCGCAAGATTACCGTCGGCGTAAAAGGAGAAATCTTAGAATTGAAGGACACCATCAACACGATGGTGGATCAGCTCAACTCATTCGCCTTCGAGGTCACGCGGGTGGCCCTGGAAGTAGGGTCGGAAGGAAAGCTGGGCGGTCAGGCCAAAGTGCAGGGCGTGGGGGGCACCTGGAAAGACCTCACCGACTCAGTGAATCAGATGGCCTCCAACCTGACGGGGCAGGTACGGAACATCGCCGAGGTGACCACCGCCGTGGCGAAAGGCGATCTCTCCCGCAAAATCACCGTCGACGTAAAAGGAGAAATCTTAGAGTTGAAGGACACCATCAATACGATGGTGGATCAACTCAACTCATTCGCCTTCGAGGTCACGCGGGTGGCCCTGGAGGTGGGAACGGAGGGTAAACTCGGTGGTCAGGCTAAAGTACAGGGCGTGGCCGGTACCTGGAAAGACCTCACCGACTCGGTTAACCAGATGGGATCGAACCTAACGGCTCAGGTACGAAATATCGCCGAGGTGACCACCGCCGTAGCCAATGGGGACCTCTCCAAAAAAATTACGGTCGACGTGCAGGGTGAAATCCTGGAATTGAAAAAAACCTTTAATACCATGGTCGACCAGCTCAACTCATTTGCCTCTGAGGTCACGCGGGTGGCCCTGGAAGTAGGGTCGGAAGGAAAGCTGGGAGGCCAGGCCAAAGTGCAGGGCGTGGGCGGTACCTGGAAAGATTTGACCGACTCGGTGAACCAGATGGCCTCTAACCTGACGGGGCAGGTACGGAACATCGCTGAGGTAACTACCGCCGTGGCTAAGGGAGACCTCTCGCGTAAAATAACCGTTGACGTTCGCGGGGAGATCCTGGAGTTGAAAAACACCATCAACACGATGGTGGATCAGTTGAACTCGTTCGGTTCCGAGGTATTCCGGGTGGCGCGGGAAGTGGGCACGGAAGGTAAACTCGGGGGCCAGGCCGAAGTGCAGGGCGTAGAAGGACTTTGGAAAGACCTGACCGACTCGGTAAACAAGATGGCCTCCAACCTGACGGGGCAGGTACGGAACATTGCCGAGGTGACCACCGCCGTGGCCAATGGGGACCTCTCCCGAAAGATTGAGGTCGACGTGCAGGGGGAGATTCTGGAATTGAAAAACACCATCAACACGATGGTGGAGCAGTTGCGAGCCTTTGCCTCGGAAGTAACGCGGGTGGCGCGCGAAGTGGGTACGGAAGGTAAACTGGGTGGACAGGCCAACGTGCCGGGCGTAGCCGGTACCTGGAAAGACCTCACCGACTCGGTGAATCAGATGGCGGGCAACCTCACCGCTCAGGTGAGGAACATCGCCGACGTGGCCATTGCCGTAGCCAACGGCGACATGTCGCGCAAGATCACGGTCGACGTACGCGGGGAAATCCTGCAACTGAAAGAAACCCTCAACACGATGGTGGATCAGTTGCGGGCCTTTGCCTCGGAAGTAACGCGGGTGGCGCGGGAAGTAGGTACGGACGGTAAACTCGGTGGTCAGGCGTTCGTGCCGGGGGTAGCCGGTACCTGGAAAGACCTCACCGATTCGGTAAACCAGATGACGGGTAACCTGACGCTTCAGGTGCGGAACATTGCCGAGGTGACGAAAGCCGTGGCCTCCGGTGACCTATCGAAAAAAGTGACTATCGACGTAAAAGGGGAAATTCTTGACTTAAAAAACACCATCAACACGATGGTGGACCAGTTGAACTCCTTCGCCTACGAGGTAACGCGGGTGGCGCGCGAAGTGGGTACGGAGGGCAAACTGGGTGGCCAGGCCGAGGTGCAGGGCGTGGCCGGTACCTGGAAAGACCTCACCGACTCGGTGAACATGATGGCCTCCAACCTGACCAACCAGGTGCGGGGTATTGCCAAAGTTGTGACAGCCGTAGCAACGGGTAACCTCAAACAAAAACTCTCCATCGTGTCCCGTGGTGAGGTAGCCCAACTGACCGATACCATCAACGAAATGATTGATACCCTGGCGGTTTTCGCCGACCAAGTAACCACCGTGGCCCGCGAGGTGGGCGTAAACGGGCGGCTCGGCGGTCAGGCCAGCGTACCGGGCGCATCGGGAACGTGGAAGGGCCTGACGGAGAACGTAAACCAGCTCGCCGAAAACCTGACCACGCAGGTGCGGGCCATTTCGGAAGTGGCCTCGGCCGTAACGAAGGGTGATTTGACCCGGACCATTCGCGTAGAAGCCAAAGGCGAGGTGGAGGAATTAAAGGACACCATCAACCAGATGATTGCCAACCTCCGCCAGACTACCCTGCGCAACCAGGAGCAGGACTGGCTGAAGTCGAACTTAGCCAAACTTACCCAAATGTTGCAGGGTCAGAAGGATTTGACGACGGTAACGCGCCGAATCCTGTCGGAGCTGGCGCAGGTGGTGAATGCCCAGCAGGGTATGTTCTACATTCTGGAGCAGGACGAAAATTTCCAGAATCAGAAGCTACGGCTCTTCTCGGCCTATGCCTACAACGAGAAGGTAGCACTGACGCACGAACTGACGCTGGGCGAAGGGCTGGTTGGGCAGGTGGCCTTAGAAAAGGAGCGGATTCTGCTGACAAACGTGCCCAAGAATTATACCCGCATCAAGTCGGGCCTGGGCGAGGCTAAACCGAAGAATGTCATCGTGCTGCCGGTCTTGTTCGAGACCAAGATCAAGGCCGTCATCGAGCTGGCTTCGTTTGAGCCATTTAGTGAAATCCACTTAGACTTTCTGGAGCAGTTGACCGAGAGTATTGGTATCGTACTGAACACCATCGAGACCAACTCCCGGACGGAGGAACTGCTGGCGCAGTCGCAATCCCTGACGGACGAATTACGATTGACCAACGAAGAACTCCAGGACAAGGCGCTCCTGCTCGTTAAGCAGAAAGAGGAGGTAGAGGCCAAAAACAACGAGGTGGAAGAAGCCCGCAGTTCGCTGGAAGAAAAAGCCAAACAGTTGCAGCTCACCTCGAAGTACAAGTCCGAATTCTTAGCTAACATGTCGCATGAGCTACGAACGCCGTTGAATTCGCTCCTGATTCTGGCTCAGCAACTGTACGAAAACCGCGACGGTAACCTGAGCGAGAAACAAATTCGTTACGCCAAAACGATTCACAGTTGCGGAGATGACCTGATTCAGTTGATCAACGACATTCTCGACCTGTCGAAAATTGAATCCGGCTACATTTCCACCGATTTTGGCAAGGTGCGCTTTATGGAAATCTCAGCCTTTGTCGAGACCACCTTCAAGCACATCTCCGATAGCAAAAACCTGAAGTTTACCATCGATGTGGACGAACGCATGCCGGACAGTCTCGAAACCGACGTGCAGCGGCTGAACCAGATTCTGAAGAACCTGCTCTCCAACGCCTTCAAGTTCACGGAGAAAGGCGAGGTGAGACTCCGAATCTACGAAACCAACCGGACATGGAAACGCGGCACGCATAACTTAAACAACGCGTCCCGCATTGTGGCCTTCGAGATTCGCGATACCGGTATCGGCATCTCTAAAGACAAACAGAACATTATTTTTGAAGCGTTTCAGCAGGCCGAAGGGTCAACCAGCCGCAAATATGGCGGTACGGGCTTAGGCCTGTCCATCAGCCGGGGATTGGCCGAGTTATTGGGCGGCTCCATCGAACTGGTCAGCGATCCGGGTGCGGGCAGCGTTTTCACCCTGTACTTACCCTTGGACTACGCAACCGCCGACTTCAAGATCGAAAAGCCAAGCAGCATCGCCAAAAGTATTACCTTCAGCGAATACCACCTCGAACAGGACGATAAAGACGCGCCCATCCAGTCGGTACCGACGATTAAATTGCCTGAGCGGGACCTGGAAAACATCAGTGAGATCATCAACGAAAACGGCGATGACCGCAACAACGTGGGCCTGAACGATAAGGTCGTGCTGGTGGTGGAAGACGACATGCGCTTTGCCCGGATTATGATCGAAAAAGCGCACGAGAAAGGGATAAAAATTGTCGTGGCTGCATCGTTCAGCGAGGTGTTAACCCTGGCCAACAAGTTCAGTCCAATTGCCGTGACGCTCGACGTAAAACTGCCCGACGCGAGCGGCTGGCGGATTCTGGACATGTTTAAAAATGACCTTAACTTCCGGCATATCCCGGTTCACATAGTCTCCGGCGAAGAGAACCGGCTACTTGCGTTGCAGCGCGGGGCCCGTGGCTTCCTGCTGAAGCCGTTGAAAAACGAAACGCTGGATGTGCTGTTTACCGAGATTATTGCGTTTCACGAACGGACCGACAAACGGATTCTGGTGGTCGATAACGACGCGCATCAGGCATCGCAGATTGCCGAACGGCTCCGGAACGGACAGCTCATCAACGTCGAGACGGTGGGTTCGGGGCAGGAAGCCGTTCGGTTACTGGGCGCTACGGACTACGATTGTGTGATTACCAATTACACCCTGCCGGACGTCGACGGCCTGAAATTTGTCGCGGATGTGGATCGGCTGAAGACGCCCATGGCACCGGTGTTCGTTTATTCGGAAACAGACTATACCACCAAAGATCGCACGGCCCTCCGCCAATACGCGCACCGGGTTGTCACGAAAGATGAGCCAAACTTCCTGGACCACTTGCTGGAAAATACCATTCTGCACAATCACCTAAACTACAAAGACTTACTGCCTGAACAGCAGAGAGTGATTGAGAATTTGCGGTTGAAAGAAGATGTTCTGATTGGCAAAACCATCCTGGTTGTCGACGATGACGTTCGGAACCTGTTTGCCCTCACAACCGCGTTTGAGCGATTTGACCTAAAGGTGATCACAGCAGAAAGTGGCCGGGAAGCTATCACCATTCTGACCGAAAACAATGACGTCGACATTGTGCTGATGGACATTATGATGCCTGAAATGGATGGCTACGAAACCACGCAGAAGATCCGGCGGGAGCATAAAAAAACGAACCTACCCATCATCGCCGTTACGGCCAAAGCTATGAAAGGTGACCGGGAAAAGTGCATTGACGCCGGTGCATCGGATTACATTACCAAACCCGTGAAAATTGACCAGTTGATGTCTATGATGCGAATCTGGTTGTATAAATAGACTAATCAATGAAAATCGCCAGTGAGGTAAAAATTTTGGTCGTTGATGATCGGGAGGATAATCTCCTCTCCATTGAAACGATTCTGGAGAGCGAAAACTACCAGATCGTAAAGGCAAATTCCGGCCTTGCTGCACTAAAAATTCTGCTAAATCAGGAAGATTTCACCCTCATCCTGATGGACGTCAAAATGCCCGGCATGAGTGGCATTGAAGCGGCCGAATTAATTTACCAGCGGGAAAAATTGAATCACATTCCTATCATCTTTATTACCGCTTTTGATAAAGATGAAGAAGGTATGTTTGAAGGGTACCGGATGGGTGCCGTTGATTTTATTTATAAACCCATCAATCCGCAATTGCTGCGCTACAAAGTGGGGGTATTCATTGAGCTTTTCCGCCAGCGAAATCAACTCATTGATCAACAGGAACAACTGCGTGCCAGCAATGCCAGTCTGGAGCGGGAAGTTCACGAACGCAGACTATCCGAGCGTGAAGTTCAGGCACTCAACGCGCAGTTAGTGCAGCGCAATCAGGAACTCAATGCCAGTAATGAAGACCTGGCCCAGTTTGCCTATGTGGCCAGCCATGATTTGCAGGAGCCGCTCCGGAAAATTATTTTGTACAGCGATCTGGTGAAACAGAAGCTGTACGGCCAGATTGATTCGGACAGTGACTTCCGATTGGACAAAATAATTCACTCAGCCAGCCGGATGCGTGACTTGATCCGGGGCATCCTGCAATTTTCCCGCAACGACCATGCTGCTGAAAGCTTTCAACTAATTGATTTGAATCAGGTGGTTAGCCAGGTACTCGCCGACATGGATGACGAAATAGTTAGGAAAGAAGCGTTGATATCTGTGAATCAACTTCCTAAAATCTGGGGAGTGCCTGTTCAAATTAACCAACTGTTTCAGAATCTCATTAATAACGCCATGAAATTTGGCAAAACCGGCAGTAAACCTGAAGTGAACATCGACGGTAAACTGATCGAGGCCGACCAGCTTCAGAAGCTACCAAATAAGAAACTGGAAACGAATTATTATCAGATTCTGGTAAAAGATAACGGCATCGGTTTTAAAATGGAACATGCCGATGCCATTTTTGGAGTTTTCAAGCGGTTACACACAACCAAGGAATATCAGGGCACCGGCATTGGCTTATCAATTTGCAAAAAAATAGTCGACCGACATCAGGGTTTCATCAGGGCAGAGGGCCAGCTTAACCAGGGTGCTACGTTTATTATTATATTGCCAGAAGTGAGGCCAGAAATTAGGTTAGCTCATCATGACTTGTCCTGACAAATTGTCACGTCCTAAAATCACCCGATTGTGCAGACACTATTGAATACCTAGGACAACTTGAGATGGGCAGCTTGAGCCATTTTCCTATCTTGTCACTGCTTCAGCCATAAGTTCCTCAACATAAATGGTACGTATCAGTCCTTCCTAAAATCTGAGTTGGAATGTAGTAAGCCTCTCAAGGAGGCAATTGTTGAATACACTGGCGATCTCCCAGCGAGAATCCTGTATAGAAAAATCTTTAGACCCATCTACATTCCCTGAAGTCTTTTCAACCCTGTACTCAGTCATCAAGATGGAAAAGCAAACCGCAGCCCTGCCCGTTGTCAATACCCTTGCCGCTGGTATTGATATTGGCTCCCCTGAGCATTGGGTAGCCGTCGACCAGAACAAAGAAAACGTACGCTCTTTTGGCATCTATACCCTGGATCATCAGCAGCTCATCGATCATCTGCGAGAGCATGGCATTACTTCGGTGGCCATGGAGAGTACAGGCACCTACTGGCAAACCCTGTTCAATGCGTTGCAAAAGGCTGGCTTTACCGTGCTCTTGGTGGGTGGTAGTCAAACCAAGAATGTGCAGGCCGGGCCGCCGTCGCGGGCGCAAAACAGACTTGATCGATTGTTTGTGGCTTCAGAAGCTTCACTCACTGGGGCTATTGTCGGGTAGTTTTTTGCTCAGCGATACGCTACAAGAGTTACGTACCTACTATTACCATCGCCAGCATCTGATCGAACAGTTGGCCACCTACACCCACAAAATGCAGAAAGCGCTCCGGCTGATGAATATCCGTCTGGATGTGGCTATCCGCGACATCACCAGTAAGTCGAGACTGGCTATTATTGATGCCATTTTGGCCGGTCAGCGCGACCCGCATGAGTTAGCTGCTTTAGTTGATATCCGAATGAAACGATCCAAAGAGGAGATCGCTCAATCGCTACACGGGAGTTGGCGGCAAGAATACCTCTTCGAGTTGAAAGCAACTCTGAGCTTTTACCGCCAATACCAGCAGGCTTTACTCGACTGTGATCATGTGATTGAAGAGGCCCTGCGACGGAGTGTTGCCTCCGAGTTAGTGTCCCAATCGGTTCCCAAAACTCCCGAAACAGCCAAGAAGAAAATTAGTAAGAATGCCCCTTCCTTTGCCATCTCCGGGTTAGCCTATCACTATTTTAAAACGGACCTGTTTGCCATCTCTGGCATTAGTCACAGTACGGTGCTTTGTCTGATGACCACATTGGGCAAGGATGTCCATAAGTTTACCTTAGCCAAAAGCTTTGCCAGTTGGCTGCGGTTAGTACCTAACAATAAAATCAGTGGTGGTCGCATCATTAGTCATCGTACGCCCTCGGGTAAATCCTACATTGCAATAGCCTTACGACAGGCGACCAACTCGATTAGCAATCAAGTCAACCATGAGTTGAGTCTTTTTTTCAAACGCATTGCCTATAAGAAAGGGTGAGTGGCGGCCATCACGGCCACGGTACGCAAGTTGGCGGTGATTATCTGGAACATGCTGACCAAAGAGGTACCTTATAAAAAGGTAGAAGTGAAAGCAACTCTTCAAAAAGATAGAGAAGCGAGTTTACGGCAAGTAAAACGGCGTTTAGCAGCGCTAGATTTAAGCCAGGATGAGTTGATGAGGTTGTTTGCAAAACCCTCTCTATCACCGGAATAGCTATTAGTTGTATAGAAAATATTGACCATAAATAGTCAACTTATAGACAGACTCGATTAACTACACATATCGATAAATTTCAGGCGTATCCGTCACAAAGGCTTGCTTGTCAGTAAGTTATTACTACCTTTTCTTCTTCATTCATGGATGCTAGTGTTGGGCAGCGTTTGACCACCCGTCACAGACGGGATAAGGGTCGTCTACCGCTCAGGGGAGAAAGGCTTACCCTAATTAGACAAAAATACGATGGACGCTTACTGGCCCGCGGTAGCGGGGTGATGCTTTGTTACCGTTTACTCTCCCTTCAATCATGAGGACAGGCACAGAACAGGTTAAACTAGGGAATTGACCTTTTCACTGGCGAGTGATTGGGTGGTAAAGCGGCAGGGCGTTACGATGGAAGGGGTGTCGAGGGCAGGTGAACGCTTTGAATCTATGGTTGGCTTACCCTTTGAATCTCGTTGATGATGAAACACCTATCGCTGGCCGCCCAGCTTACATTTCTTAGCGCAGGCTTTTGTATGGCGCAAAGTAAACAAATTGACCGTCTACGACACCAACTAGCTACGACCACCCACGATACCAGTCGGGTGTTGATAATGGCCCGCTTATGCAATGAATTCTCGTTATCTAATCTGGATTCCGCGCTAGTGTATGGAGATAAGGCTTTAGCCCTGTCAAGGAAGATAAACTACCCAACGGGTCAGATTCGGGCGATTGCCTTCCAGAGTGGGGTAGCCAATAATTTAGGCAATCTGCCCAAAGCCCTTACGCTGGCCTATGAAGCCTTGCGTATAGCGGAGGCCAATCAGCTCGCGGCCGAAAAAAGGTGGCCATTCATTTATATCTCTACTGTCTATCGAGCCTTACAGGATTACCCCAAAGCCCTCCACTTCCGAAAGATGGCCATGAAGATTGCGGAGGGACTGGATAATGCCAGCTATGAATATCAAAATGTGGGATTGCTTTATGTAAAACTCCATCAACTCGATTCGGCCTCGTACTACCTCCAAAAAGCCTACCGGATTGAACAGGCAACCAATGACTTGCGGCCGATTGTGCTACAGGGGTTAGGCGATATTGAAGCCCAAAAAGGCCATATTGGGGCGGCCCTGGGGTATTACCGGAAAGGGCTTCAGCTATCAGGCGACCTGGAGAGCCACCGGTATTACTCGATTATTAGTATTCAAAGTGCTAAATTATTTCATCGGCTGCATCAGGTAGACTCGAGTATTTATTATGCCCGCTTAGGGTTAACAAACGCCGAACGGGTAGCCTACAAACAATCTATTCTAGACGCGTCGCTCTTGTTGTCGGAGCTGTATGAGCCTATGAATACCAAAGAGGCCTTTCGGTACTTTAAATTAGCGGCAAAAACGAAAGAAAGCGTGTTTGGCGCCGGTAATGTCCAGGCCATTCAACAGATGATTGCTCAGGAAGAGGGCCGTCAGCGAGAAATGGAAGCGGCTAAAGTCAAGTATGCGGACCAACTCAAACAATATGCCCTACTAACCGGCCTGGGTGTGTTTCTGCTGATTGCGTTTATTCTCTACCGCACCAATCAGCAACAGAAAAAGGCCAACCTGCTCCTATTTCGTCAAAAGGAAGCCATCAGCGTTGAACGCCATAAAGCCGAACAAGCGCTGACCGAACTCAAAATCACCCAAACTCAGCTCATCCAGGCGGAGAAAATGGCCAGTCTAGGTGAGCTAACCGCGGGTATTGCTCATGAGATTCAGAACCCCTTAAACTTCGTTAACAACTTCTCGGAGGTTAGCGTCGAACTAATTGAGGAGTTGAAACAAGAAGCTCAGGCTGGCCACACCACTGATGTGATGGCCTTGGCCGATGACTTGACCCAAAACCTCCAGAAAGTTACTCTCCATGGCGGCCGAGCTTCGGCCATTGTCAAAGGCATGTTGGAGCACTCGCGCACCAGCACCAGTGAACGCCAGCCAACGGACTTGAATGCCCTCTGTGAGGAATACTTACGCTTGGCATATCACGGTCAGCGAGCCAAAGACAAAAGCTTCAACGCCGAATTGAAAACCGATTTTGATCCTACTTTACTAAAAATTGAGGTGGTCCCCCAGGAGATTGGCCGGGTATTTCTAAATCTGTTCAACAATGCCTTCTACGCCATTCAGCAAAAGCAGAAAGCTGCCCAAGCCAATTACCAGCCTACGGTTAGGGTGAGCACTAAGCAGGTCATTGGCAAGCTTGAGATTCGCGTTCATGACAACGGGATGGGCATTCCGGATGCTGTGAAGGCTAAGATCTTCCAGCCTTTCTTTAGCACCAAACCCACTGGCGAGGGCACCGGATTAGGGCTCTCCCTGAGCTATGACATAATTACCAAGGGACACGGGGGTACGCTTACCATGGAAAGTACGCTAAACGTCTGTACCGAATTTATCATCACCCTACCCACGCCTTGATTCCCCATGAAACGATGTTACCCTATTCTGCTACTATGGGCTTTATCAATACCGATGGTCTTTGCTCAGAATCCCGACAGCCTCCGTCGACTTCTGGCCCAAAACAGGCCCGATACTAGTCGGGTGTTGCTGCTGGTTGATCTGGGTACGGCCTATAGTTTCTCCCACTCGGATTCCTCTCACCGCTTCATCCAACAGGCTCTCCAATTGGCCCAGCGGCTGAACTTCCCCAAAGGCCAGGGCAGGGCCTTATACGCTCTTGGGGTCGATCTGCGGTTACGAGCCGAATTACCCCAAGCCTTAGCGACTTTGTTTGACGCCTTAGCTATTAACCGAGCCAGTAAAGATCAGCCCGGGGAAACGGCCACCCTGAATTATATTGGCAACGTTTACTCCGACCTGAGGGAGTACCGACAGGCCCTGAGCTACTACAAACAAGCGAAAAAACTCGCCGAATCGATATTGGATAAAGATCGGCTGATAACTGAGTTAATGAATATAGGCGGTACTTATGAGCGGATGAATTTACTGGACTCAGCCCTGCTGTTTAATCAACAAGCATTTCGACTTGGGCCTACGGAAACGTTAGTGCTGCGAAATCTGGGCATCCTTCAAACCCGGTTAGGCAATAACAAGCTAGCCTTTGGGTATTTTCGGCAGGGTTTACTATCGACTTACGCCCGCAATAACCTCCGCAACCGGGGTATGTTTGAGTATTATCTGGCCGACTTATTCTATCAAATCAAGCAACCTGATTCAAGTTTACATTACGCGCACTTAGCCTTAGAAAGCTTTCAGAGGGCCTCTTATAAGAGTATTGAATTGCCACTAAGTAACTTATTAACCCGGCTTTATGTAGGAAAAAACAAGCTGGATAGTGCCTTCCAGTATCAGCGCCTGGAGATGGCCTTGCGAGAAACTTTGTACGGTCCAGAAAAGCTTAATCAACTCCAATTGTTCACACTAGCCCAACAACGTCGTCAGCAAGAGCTGATGGCCGATCAGAAAGAGTACCAAAATTCGATTCGGGTTTATGCCCTACTGGCCGGTTTAAGCGTTGTGCTAATACTAGCCCTAATGCTTTACCGTAACAATCGGCAGAAACACAAGACAAATATCCTGCTTCATGGCCAAAAGGAAGAAATAGACCATCAGCGCAGCAAAGCTGAACAAGCCCTGACCGAACTTAAATCCACCCAGACCCAGCTCATCCAGCGGGAGAAGATGGCCTCATTGGGCGAGTTGACGGCGGGCATTGCCCACGAGATTCAGAACCCGCTGAACTTCGTTAATAACTTCTCCGAAGTGAGCAGCGAACTAGTAGGGGAATTAAAGGAAGAACGGGAAAAAGGAAACGACAGGGATGAAGGATTAGAGGAAGAATTGCTCATTGACCTGGAGCAGAATCTATCGAAAATTACCCTCCATGGCCAGCGGGCCTCCTCTATTGTGAAGGGTATGTTAGAACATAGCCGTACCACCACCGGCGAACGCCAACCCACTGACCTTAACTCGCTTTGTGGTGAGTACCTGCGGCTGGCTTACCACGGCTTCAGGGCCAAAGACAAAGATTTCAATACCGAACTCAAAACCGACTTTGACCCCAATCTAGGCTTGGTAAAGTTGGTGCCCCAGGAGATGGGCCAGGTGCTGCTGAACTTGTATAACAACGCTTTTTATGCCGTGCAGCAAAAGCATAAACTGGTACTGATTGACTACCAGCCTACGGTCACTGTGCGCACATCCCATGACAATAATAACATTCAGATTCGCGTGAAAGACAATGGGGTAGGCATCCCTGAATCGGTCAGAGCCAAGGTCTTTCAGCCGTTCTTCACTACTAAACCAGCGGGGGAAGGCACTGGGCTGGGGCTTAGTTTGAGTTATGATATTGTCACGAAGGGACACAGGGGAAGCTTGTCGGTGGAAAGCCAAGAAGGAGAAGGAACGGCATTTACCATTCAGTTACCCACCACCAATGTTAGTCCACTGGCCTAGAAAGCCTTTTTCCATTGAAGCCTACGAGTCAAGTTTCTCTATACAAGCTACCTTCATAACAGCCGGCAAGGGCAGATGCCTACCAGTGATGGTGTTTAGTAATCTATTTAGCTGCCAATAGATGATAAGCGAGTCAAATGGCTGTAGTATTTAATTTACAGGTTTATCAGTACGATCAAGTAGGCTTAAGTAAGTAGCTGTCATCTGGGTAATATACTATTTGTTATATTGAATAAATTGAAAGGATAGTCTTGGCTGATTATTGCCTAAATATAATTCCTTGAACGACACCATTCGTTCAATAAACCCCTTGGCCGAATGGACATTACTCGTTTCGCATTCCCATGTTTAATGAATTGTTTGAGCTTTGTTGACTTCTCGAATCTCGTATAGGTGGATTAGGCTGTCAACCTTCACAAGAGATGTTTCCAGTCTGACAGGGTAGCTAGCTAATTGGCTTTACAAAAGCCTTGAATCCCAAAAATAATCCTCTGTCCTCACCAGCTGAACGTTACGGCTAAAATCAGGATGTTCAGTATTTATGATATAGTTATACTCGTAGACGATGATGGCAGAAGGTACCTTTAAGACTAAACTTTCCTGGCTGTTGTACCAGGTTGAACCAATCGTCTGCAAAACGGAATAACCGGCTAAACTCCTCCAATTGAGGGGAAGATCTTTTGTTTGAATTTGTTTGATGATATGATCCTCATCGGCGATGGAAATAACCATCACCTTATATGTGGTAGCGGGTTGGATACTCCCTCGGTGAACCACTAACTCCAAGGACGATAAAGAACGCGATGAGCCGGTGTAAATAACCTGCTGGCCTTTCAGGTTCCATCGATTAGCACTACCCGATGAGCTTAATGAATGAGCATGAACCTCTTTACTAATTCGGAAGACTTCCATCGCTTATACATTATCTCCATATTCCATGGCCGTTAACCGATCGTCTACAAATTTTATCCCGGTTACCGTGTTCAAATAAGCATTTGGACTTCTATTGTCGAAATAAAAGTTAGTTCGGTTCAACCATTGGTCAAATTCACTCACTGAGCCAAATACCTCGATGCCATGCTTAATTAAGGCTAACAGTAACAGTACTTGCTCTTTGACGTTTTCCTTGAAGCTAGTTGGAGGCTTTTTATATTCTCGGAATGTTTTGACGCTCACATTGAGCCAATCCGAAATAATATTATCATTAAAGTCCGTTAACGTTTTAATGGCATTGACGTACTGCCAGTTGATGTCCTTGGTGTAGAGGAAGGAAAGAATCTCACTGTCATTAATGTGTCCAGGCACATCTCTTAGAAGAAGGCTGTCTGCCGATGCTGCTCGTTTCATATAGATCGCTCTTTTATAAATAACGCAAATATAGGAAATTCTTCCTTTTACGTGAGGAATATTTACCTGACTTATGTCGTTTGATAAGAAAAGTGGCTGTTGCAAAAGTCAATACCGGATAGAAAAGCTGACTTGGTCGGCCATTTTCAGTTCATTCATAGAGCAGTAATTGGCTGATAAAGCTGACTGCTTAACCCATTAGAGACTTTTGCAACAGCCACAAAAGTTATGGTGCAGTTTATCCGGAATAAAAATGGCAGCAATTAACTCTTAAGTTTCAAGGTTATTGAACTGTATGTCGTCAGCCAAAAGTGGACATATGCGGGTGAAAAGAGAAGAGATACTTTTAGCTGCTTTGCAATTTCTGAAAAATATGATTTTTCCGCCGTTTCAGCAGCGACAACTGCTTAGTTTTTCGGCGTTCTGCTAACAGATGCTGCTGACGACCCCAGTAAGCATCGGCTGGCGTGACATTATCCAAGGACTCATGATAGCGCTGGTGGTTATAATACTCCACCCATTCTCCAATCCGTTTGCTCAATTCATCAGGGCTATAATAATGTTCGAGTAAAACCAGATTTTTCATCGACCGGTGATAGCGTTCGATTTTTCCCTGGGTCATCGGATGAAACGGGGCACAACGAACGTGAATGATGCCTTCCCCTTTCAAATAGTCTTTTATATGCTGAGAAATATAAGCCGATCCGTTGTCTGATAAAATGCGGGGGCGTTGCCCAACGGCTAACCTACTCGTCTTCAAAGCGGCTTGTACGGTTCGCTCCACATCCACCCCTTGCATGCCAGCACATAATTCCCAAGCCAGGATATAGCGCGAGTAATCGTCCAGTACTGTTGAGAGGTAATACCAACCCCATTTCTTGACTTTGAAATAGGTAAAATCGGTCTGCCAAAGCTGATTAGGAGCCGTAGTTGGATTATAGAAATGATCGGCCGCTTCCATTAATCGATAAGCCGGTGTTGTAATGAGTCCCTGGCTCTTAAGCACCCTATAAACAGTTGACTCAGAGACAAACCAGTGCTCAGTATCAACAATATAGCAAGCTAATTCGCGACAAGAAAGATCAGGCCGCTCCAAGGCTAGCTCGACAATCCGATATTTTTCAGTGGCTGGAAGTTGATTCCAACTGCTAGGACGCCGATGAGGCTGTTCAGCCAAGCCATCATAGCCATCGTTCAGATACCGTTTATACCACTGGTAAAAGGTTGAGCGGTTAATGCCTAATTCGCGTAGAGTAGCCTTGACACTGACCGTGGATTGCTCGACCAACGTAATGATTTCCATTTTCTCTGACTGAGTCATGTGATGGTAGAGATTAGTCGTCAGCTTTGAGGCTTTTTTTTAATGCCCGATTCTCCAAGCTCAGTTCAGCTACCAGTTGTTTGAGGGCATCGTTCTCCGACTTCATGGATTGTACTTCCGGTGCGGTGGCCTCCCGAGTGGTATCTCCGGCTAAGCGTTTTTTGCCCGCTTCGAGGAACTCTTTGCTCCACCGATAGTAAATATTTGGATTAAGGCCTTCCCGGCGACAGATCTCAGCGACGGATTGTTCACCTTGGAGGCCTTCCAGGACAATGCGGATTTTTTCTTCAGCAGTGTATTGCCGTCTTGTCTGGCGCTGAATGTCCTTGATAATAGAGAGCGCTGGTTTACGCTCGGAGGGCGATGAAGCTAGCTGAGTTGCTTTGGGGCG
>NZ_BAAGTT010000058.1:0-531 GCF_054781775.1 Spirosoma areae
CGCAACGCTATCGTTGCTACGACTGCGGACGCACATTTGTCAAAACTTATTCCCGTAAAGCCTGCGATCCCAGCGTTCAGAAGCAGATTGTGCCAATGGTACTCAACGGAGCGGGCGTTCGTGACACCGCCCGCGTACTAGGTATTAACCGTAACACGGTCAGTGCCACCATTAAAAAAAAGTCAGCAGGTGCTTAACGTTCACCCCGCGTACGGCCATAAGAGCCTAACGCTTATTCTAAAAGTGGACGAGTCATGGTCATTTGTACAGGCTAAGAAGCATCCCCGCTGGCTGTGGTGGGTCGAAGATGCAGTAAGCGGGCAAGTGGTGGCTTTTGTCTTTGGCCGTCGCACTCACCACACGTTCCGTCGGTTGCTTTCCTTGCTCGAGTCGGCTCAAATTACGGTCAGTAAATGGATCACTGACGCGTGGTGGGCTTACTTCGACTGTCTGGATCAGCGATTGCGAATCGAAAGCAAGGCTCTTTTACAAAGTCTGGAACGCAAACACCTGACGTTGCGCACGCGCATC
>NZ_BAAGTT010000059.1:0-1182 GCF_054781775.1 Spirosoma areae
ACTGACCATCGATCAGGCCATGGCCAAGTTCAACGTTTTGACTCGCCATACGGTTAGGAAGTGGCTGGATCGAGTACGCCACGAGAACTTCCAGCGCGCTGATGCTATGAAACAAGCGAGCCAGCAGCCATCGCCAACCCTGGTTGAGCAGATGGCCCATAAAGCCGATGAGTTAGCAGGACGAGTCAAGCAACTGGAAAAAGAACTGGAGCAATCGCAGATGCAGGTACGCTACTACACCACTGTCATCCGAATTGCCGAGCAGGAACTGGGCATCGCCATCGAAAAAAAGTTCGATACCAAGCCATCCAACTCCTGAGAGTAACCTACCCGCACTTTCGCCTAAGGCGGGTGGGTGGATTGTTTGGTTTTAGTCGACAGGCGTTCTACCAGCACAAGAGTCGTCAGATGACAGGGGAGGAGCGGGATCAGCAGGTGTTAAACCTGGTCGAGCAACTTCGAAGCGACCATCCTAGAATAGGGGGAAAGAAGCTGTACGAGCTAATGAAAGAAGAACTGGTGGAAAGGGAAATAAAGATGGGACGTGACTCCTTGTTTGACTTATTAGCCGCTAACCACCTGTTGATCAGGAAGCGAAAGCGCAAGATGATTACTACGTTCTCTCGTCATCGCTTCCGAAAGTATCCAAACCTGATTAAAGATTTGACCATTCTACGGCCTAACCAGGTTTGGGTCGCCGACATCACTTACTGGTTGACGGAGGCTGGCTATTTGTATATATCCCTGATCACCGACGCCTATTCCCGGCGAATCATGGGCTTCGCTGTGGCCGATACGTTAGAAGCGGTACATTGTCGACGAGCCCTGGAAATGGCCCTTAAACAGATTACTAAACGGATGGGGAAGAACCTGATTCACCACAGTGATCGAGGTATTCAGTATTGCTGTGATGAGTATGTGCGGGTCGTTGATAGCTACCACATCCGGATCAGTATGACCGAAAACTCGGACCCTTTAGAGAACTCAATTGCCGAACGGATTAACGGCATTCTCAAGCAGGAGTATCTAAGTCATCAACCGGTTCGGAGCCTGGAGGAGGCTTATAATCTGCTGGAGAGAGGGGTGTTTCTCTACAACTATAAGCGGCCGCATCTAAGCTGCAACATGCTCAGCCCCAATGAGGCCCATAGCAGTTATGGTCCGCTGGAACGGCGCTGGAAA
>NZ_BAAGTT010000060.1:0-1427 GCF_054781775.1 Spirosoma areae
CCTCGTTTTTTGAGCTGTGTCTTTGATCTGAGTTTTCCGGTAGGGCTCCACTTTAGTAATCATGTTCCAAATAATCATCGCCAACTTACGAGCGGTGATGGCTGCCACTCTCCCTTTCTTATAGGCAATGCGTTTGAAGAAGGGGCTCAGTTCATGATTAGCTTGATTGCCAATCGAGTTAGCCGCCTGCCGTAAGGCGATAGCGATAGGAGATTTGCCGGCGGGTGTGCGATGACTAAGGACGCGGCCACCACTGATTTTATTGTTGGGCACCAACCGAAGCCAACTGGCAAAGCTTTTGGCGCTGGCAAACTTATGGATATCCTTGCCCAACGTGGTTAATAAGCATAGTACCGTACTATGACTGATGCCAGAGATGGCCAACAGATCCGTTTGAAAATAAGTCAAGGCAATCTGCGAGATGTTGAAAGTAGGCGCATTTTTGCTGCTTTTCTTCTTATTCGCCTGCGGAACCGATTCCGATGGCGTCGAAACTGACTCAGTAGGCTCACAACGGCGTAAAGCCTGTTCAATGATCTTATCACACTCCAAGAGGGCTTTCTGGTAGAGCTTATAAAAGTCTAGGGCCGCTCCTAATTCAAACAAAAGTTCCTGCCTCCACCAGCCCTGCAGAGATAGGGCAATTTCCTCTTTGGATTTCTTCATGCGAATGTCCACCAGGGAAGCTAGCGCATACGGATCGCGGTTGCCTGCCAGAATCGCTTCGATGATGGCCAAGCCGGATTTGCCCGTGATATCACGAATCGCTACGTCCAGCCGAATATTCATCAGTCGAAGCGCTTTCTGCATTTTGTGGGTATAGGTAGCCTGCTGTTCAATTATGTGCTGGCGATGATAATAGTAGGTGCGCAGTTCTTGTAGTGTATCGCTCAGCAAAAAACTACCGGACAACAAGCCCAAGGAGTGGAGCCGTTGAATCCACAGACAATCAATGACATCGGTTTTACGGCCTTGCACATTTTTAGTTTGGCTACCGCCGACTAATAGCACGTCAAAACCTGCTTTCTGTAGCGCATGGAATAGCGTTTGCCAGTAACTCCCCGTGCTTTCCATGGCGACCGACGTAATGCCGTACTGCTGCAAATGGTCAATCAGATGCTGGTGATCCTGAGTGTAAACGCCAAACGATTTTACGTTTTCCTTGTCCTGATCGACGGCTACCCAATGCTCTCGGGAGCCGATATCAATGCCAGCAGCATGCGCATTGACAACTGGAAGCGTTGCAGTTTGCTTTCCCATACGAGTTGACGATTATAGGGGTGAAATGGCTTCAGGGAATGGATGGGTGAATCAGGATTTTTCTATACGGGATTCTCGCGAAGAGATCACCAGTGAATTCAACAAGTACCTCTTGAGAAGGCATTATCCATTCCAGCCCAGATTTCAGGAAGGACTGATGCGTACCA
>NZ_BAAGTT010000061.1:0-712 GCF_054781775.1 Spirosoma areae
AACCGGTGTTGAACAATGAAATTTGACGCTATAACGTTAATTCGAGAAACTCATTTGGCGTCCTAATTGGAATGCCCTTATACGGGTTTAAGTCCCGTAAATCAGCGTCTCCGCTTATCAGGTAAGAAGCTTCGCCACAGATGGCAACTTCTAAAAACTTATTGTCTTTGGCATCCCGGCAGTCGGTGATGCGTAGTGTAATAGGAATTATGTGCGCTGCCAGTGTATAGCGGTTAATAAACAAACTGGCTTCAAAGGGAGTGATGTATTTGGCAAACTTGGGCCGGTGTAATACATCTGTCAGTTCCTCTAAACAAGCTGCTGATGTTAGTAATCGGCAGTGTTGGTATGCTTTCTCAAACGCCTGTCTGCTTACAGATTGTGCCAATAAGGCTGCACTCACCAGCCCATTTGTATCAAAGACGATGGCTGGCGGCATTAATTCGCTAACAATTCGTTGAGTTTATCTTGGGTCAAGCCACGTTTAGCGGCTTTGAAGCTTATATAATCCATGACATCGAGTAAATCAGTCGTTTCAGTAAGACTGTCAGTGATCAGGGCGGAAAGAGCGTTCTTCTGCTCGTTTGACAGGCGGCTGTATTGTTGTGCCGTGGTCTCAGGAACCGAAATCTGTAGCGTCGTCATGGTTTGCAGGATGGCTTCTGGTAAAGTTAATAAAGATTTTTGGAGGTTGGCCCGCCGAATCAGTTTA
>NZ_BAAGTT010000063.1:0-2744 GCF_054781775.1 Spirosoma areae
GTGGTCACACGCAGCAAAAGGGCGACTGGGGAATGCCTATGGCTTCTGCTGGCGAGGAAGGACGTGGCAAGCGACGAAACGCTGTGGGGACCCGCTGGCAGGGGCTGATCCACAGGTGTCCGAATGGGGCAACCCACTATCTTGAAGAGATAGTATCATCCGTGAGGGTGAGGCAAACGCGGTGAACTGAAACATCTAAGTAGCCGCAGGAAGAGAAAACAACATGTGATACCCCAAGTAGTGGCGAGCGAACGGGGCAGAGCCCAAACCGTCTGCGTTACGGCGCAGGGGGGGTAGTAGGACCCGACAGCAAGCACACAAGCGAACGCGAAGCATCTGGGAAGGTGCACCACAGGGGGTGAGAGTCCCGTAGCGGTCAGGGCGTGAGTGGGTTGGGTATCCTGAGTAGGGGGGAACCGGAGAAATTCCCTCTGAATCAACCGGCACCATCCGGTAAGGCTAAATACATGCAGAAGACCGATAGTGAAGAGTACCGTGAGGGAAAGGTGAAAAGTACGGGGTGTACCCGGGTGAAATAGATCCTGAAACCAGTCGCCTACAAGCGGTCGGAGCCTCCAGCGGGGGGTGACGGCGTGCCTTTTGCATAATGAGCCTACGAGTAACCCTCACTGGCGAGGTTAAGTGCGTGAACGCACGAAGCCGAAGCGAAAGCGAGTCTGAACAGGGCGCAGGGCAGCGATGCCCGGAGTCAGTGGGGGTTGACGCGAAACTTGGTGATCTACCCCTGGCCAGGCTGAAGGAGTGGTAAAACACTGTGGAGGGCCGAACCGATAAGCGTTGAAAAGCTTCCGGATGAGCTGGGGGTAGGGGTGAAAGGCCAATCAAACTGAGAAATAGCTCGTACTCTCCGAAATGTTTTTAGGAACAGCGTTGCGTGTTACTGTGCCCGAGGTAGAGCCACCAACAGGATGCGGGGGAGTCACATCCTACCAACTTCTGATGAACTCCGAATGCGGGCAGAGGTGCGTGGCAGTGAGGGGCAGGGTGCTAAGGTCCTGCTCCGAGAGGGGAACAACCCAGACCATCCGCTAAGGTCCCCAAGTGAATGCTAAGTTGAACAAAGGCGGTCGGGCTGCTGAGACAGCCAGGAGGTTAGCTTGGAAGCAGCTATTCCTTTAAAGAGTGCGTAACAGCTCACTGGTCGAGCGGGGCCGGCGTCGATAATAAACGGGCATCAAGCATTTCACCGAAGCGATGGACCTGCTCGTTGAGAGCAGTGTGGTAGGAGAGCATTCTGACATCAGCGAAGCTGGGGCGTGAGCCATCCGGTGGAGAGGTCAGAAAAGCAAATGTAGGCATAAGTAACGAGAATGAGGATGCGAACTCCTCACACCGAAAAGCTAAGGTTTCCTCCGCGATGGCAGTCATCGGAGGGTTAGTCGGGGTCTAAGGGGCAGGCGAAGGCCGGGCCCTGAGGGGGAACAGGTTAATAGTCCTGTACTATCTGCACAGGGAGTGCGATGACGGAGTGCCAGAGAGGCTACGTCCTGACGGAATAGGGCGTTGAGGGGAGGCTTCGGCCGAGCCGAAGTGTTGACGGGGCTTCCAAGAAAAGTCGTAGTCCGTGCAGCGTGCAGATACCCGTACCGTAAACCGACACAGGTAGCTGGGATGAATAATCTAAGGTGCGCGAAAGAATCATGGTTAAGGAACTCGGCAAGATGACCCTGTAACTTCGGGATAAGGGGGGCCTACCCACGCAGGTGGGAGGCTGCAGAGAAGAGGCCCAGGCGACTGTTTACCAAAAACACAGGACTCTGCCAAAATTAACGTTGACGCATAGGGTCTGACACCTGCCCGGTGCTGGAAGGTTAAGGGGGGAGCTTAGTGGGGGTGACTCTGCGAAGGTTTGAACTGAAGCCCCAGTAAACGGCGGCCGTAACTATAACGGTCCTAAGGTAGCGAAATTCCTTGTCGGGTAAGTTCCGACCTGCACGAATGGTGTAACGATCTGGGCACTGTCTCAACCATGAGTTCGGTGAAATTGTAGTAGCGGTGAAGATGCCGCTTACCCGCCACGGGACGGAAAGACCCCGTGCACCTTTACTATAGCTTACCATTGAATGCCGGTCAGGCATGTGTAGGATAGGCGGGAGATTGCGAAGCGGTGTCGCCAGGCATCGTGGAATCAACCTTGAAATACCGCCCTTGGCTGACTGGTGTTCTCACTGGAGACAGGACCGTGGTTGGTGGGTAGTTTGACTGGGGTGGTCACCTCCGAAAGAGTAACGGAGGTTTCCCAAGGTCCGCTCATGCCGGACGGTAATCGGCAGGGGAGTGCAATAGCAGAAGCGGGCTTGACAGTGAGGCCGACGAGCCGATCTGGTGCGAAAGCAGGGTATAGTGATCCGGTGGTTCCGCATGGAAGGGCCATCGCTCAAAGGATAAAAGGTACGCCGGGGATAACAGGCTGATCTCCCCCAAGAGCTCACATCGACGGGGAGGTTTGGCACCTCGATGTCGGCTCGTCACATCCTGGGGCTGGAGAAGGTTCCAAGGGTTCGGCTGTTCGCCGATTAAAGTGGCACGCGAGCTGGGTTCAGAACGTCGTGAGACAGTTCGGTCCCTATCTGTGGTGGGCGTGGGAATACTGACGGGATCTGTCCTTAGTACGAGAGGACCGGGATGGACTCACCGCTGGCGTACCGGTTGTTTGGCCGCAGGCACGGCCGGGTAGCTACGTGGGGATCAGATAAGCGCTGAAAGCATCTAAGTGCGAAACT
>NZ_BAAGTT010000064.1:0-520 GCF_054781775.1 Spirosoma areae
GTCGTCCCCGCTACCATTGTAAAGACTGTCAATTCTATGGCACTATCAGCGAGGTGGCTCAACAACGGGCCGACCGCTACGAGCAAGTAGAAAAACTTCTCCTGGAGCGCACTTCCTTACGTGGTATTCAGCGGGTAACCGGCGTGAGCCGCCCAACTTTAAGCAAGTTGATCAAAAAAAAGTAGATGCTCCTTTACGGCATAGCCGACCATCCGGGCAGCCAGTTGTGGAGATAGAAATCGATGAGATGTGGAGTTTTGTGACTAGCAAAGAGGTGAAAACGTGGGTCTGGTTAGCCTTAGAGCGGACCAGCCGCCAGATTGTTGGCTTTGCCACCGGCGACCGAAGTAGCTACTGCGGACAAGTATTATGGTCAAGTTTACCGACTTATTACCAAGAGACGGCTATTTTTTATACTGACGCTTGGGCCGTCTATGATGAGCTGATTCCAGCAGAGCGGCATCGCCAGGAAGCGGGCGGCACGGCGCATATTGAACGCTTCAACAACACACTTCGCCAG
>NZ_BAAGTT010000065.1:0-575 GCF_054781775.1 Spirosoma areae
TGTAAAGTCTCTGAACCGAGATTCAACCCAGTACAAAATAGCTAAGCGATACGGGTTTATCGAAGAAATCCAAAAACCCGTTGTCTTCTATTTTGAAACGGTTCAACAACAGTCTGACAACCCGATGACTACGGAGATTAAGCCCGGTGATCGCTCAGTTTTATCAGGCTCAGCAAATGGCGGATACACTGACTAACGAATTAGGCATTAAGCGGTCTGAAGAATAAACAGAAACGAACTCGCTGCCGACGACGGAGCTACTCCTATCCGGTTAGTCCAATCACTGTACTTGGTTGGATTTTTTCGTCATTAAGGCAACAACTTCCTTCCAGTGGTCGCGCAAAAACCAATGCAGTTGGATGTCGGGTTCTTCGACCTTTGTAAACTCCTCGATTAGACCTTTTTGGGTTTTCCGATTAGCCCCTTTGAGCACAAATTTCAGGCCAAAGTAAATAGCCTGTAACTCGGTTTGCCTAAACTCGTTGCCCCATTGACGCGGTAATATGCGCGGAAACACCACTTCAGTGGCGTGTAGCGTCTTTATGTACTCCTTGAGCAGATCGGTATTTGTATGG